>CAJAYO010000935.1 GCA_903948415.1 uncultured Opitutia bacterium
CGGTTCTGTGACTGTCCACCGCGCCACTATGCAGGTACGGTCCGAGTTGGTAGTGGACGTCGATCGCTTTCTTCAACGTGGCCTGATCCGCGGCGGACCAACCGCGGTTCCAGGGGTTGTCGGAGACCGCCATGCCGGCGGTCAGCGCCAGCAGCCACGCGTGTCGCATCGTCGCGTTCACGTGCCGCATGCTGCCAAAGC
Organism: uncultured Opitutia bacterium; assembly: GCA_903948415.1. Lineage (GTDB taxonomy): Bacteria > Verrucomicrobiota > Verrucomicrobiia > Opitutales > Opitutaceae > GAS368. The sequence goes on from CAJAYO010000935.1 coordinate 202, forward strand.
CGACCGTATCGGAGTAGACATTGGGAGCCCCGGAAGCGGCGTACTGCAGGTAGTTGATCGGACAACGCAGCGTCATGCTGGCGGGTCCATTGGTGTCGTTCACGCGCGTGAGCGTACCGGGCGAGCTGTAGGCGCCGCACCGGGCCATGACCAGGGCACCGCTTTCGGCAATGGCGAGCATCGGGGCGTTGAAAATGGTGTGGTCCGGCGAGGACATCATCGTGTCTTCCTTCACCCCGTTCACCCCCCAGCGGTCGTAGAGGCCCTTGAACCAGGTCGCGGCCCCGGGCGCATGGCCATCGAGCAGGTAGCAGGCAACGGAAGGGAAAATCGTCGAGGCCACCTTGACGAGGCCGCCGGCCCCGTCTTTCAGGAAGTAGCCCTTGGCCAGGCCTTCCTGGGTACCGCTGCTGGTGTCGAATGAGGTAGCGCCGTTCTGCGAAGGCTTGGCCGCCACGTGTGGCCCATTCTCGGGCACGAAATTGACGCGCTGGCCGATCATCCAGCGGATCCCCTTCGTCGCGCACCAGTCGCCGAAATCCGGCGGCAGGGGCGTACGCGTTTCCGGATACCTGTCGAAATTCCAATCGCCGAAGCTGGTGGTCGTGCCCGACGAGCCCCCGGCACCGCCATCCCGCCAGAACCCCGAACCGGTCACGGCCCAGCGGATCTTGTACCCGTGATCCAGAAAGCTCTGGATGGCAGCCTGGCCGGTCGAGGCGCTCGTTTTCCAGCCAAGCAGATCCCAGCTTTCAAACCCCAGCTCAAAACCGTCCATCTTCGGGGCGACGCCGGGATAACCCTCGGCGATGCGGGTGTCGCGCCAGGCGGCGTAGACCTCCTCCATTGAGCCCACATAGTAATAGAACGTCTGTTCTGCAGCGGCTTCGTTGGCCATCTGGTACTCGTTGGGCCCGATCGCGACCGATCCTCCCTTGCGTTCAAAGCAGGCACCTGCCGCCCCCTGCTGCGGAAAAACCAGAAAGCTGGAGAGCCAACGGTACTTATGGCCGTCATGCCGGATGGAATAGGTCTTCTGGCTCGTCGCCAGGTTGGCATTCGCCTGCCACCCCCCCAGGTCCCCGAGCCCGAAGGCCGCCGGACCGGGACTGGCGGTCCGCAGGAGGATCGGGCCCGATCGGTCAAGACCGAGCGTCACGGTCAACGCGATGGTACGTGCCTGCGCCACGAGCCGGACCACCGCGGTTTGACCGGCCGTGTTGGTCACACGCCAGCTCGTCGTGCCTCCGTCCTGGCTCAGGCGTTCCTGACCGTCAACCCAGCTGCCGAGGAACGAGAGCCCGCTCACCGGGTGCGCGGGCAGCGCGACCCCCGCAGGCGTGGTCACCTCGAACCGAAATCCAGGGCTACTGATATGCACCGAGTAGTTCGGCGTGCGGATAACTTCAGCCGCCGAAACCCAACGCACCGCACTCAACGCCAACACCGCCAAGACCCATCCCTTGCCTCCGGCCCTTTTGGACCCCCACGCTTTCCCTGTGATAGTGATGCCATAAAATGCCGCGATACTCGTCTTTAAATCATCCATTTGCGTCCTCTGATAGCTGCATATCCACCGATCAGAAGCAGCTATTTTTATTTGGAATGGGGCAGACGGTCCACCGCCCCCTTGGTCCGTTTCATTCCGCCCGAAGCAGACGCCTTTTACCCCGCCGCCGACAACTGCATCGCATAAACATTATAATGACTGCTGGAAATCGGGATCCTGCAGGGTTTGGGCTGGGTGGCGTTTTGGCGGAAGGCGGAGGCAAAGCCTGGGCACCACGCGTTGGGTCCGTCCAGTTCTGCAAAAGGTTGTCCGGCGACAGTGCCATCCAGCACAAATTCGACTGTCGCGGGCTCGGTCACGGAGGAGGAACGAGGGCAAGGTGCGCGGGAGCGCCCGCGTCGCAAGCTCAGGGCTGGCCGGCGAAGGCTTGGTGCCGCAGCGACCGCTGCAACGCCTCCAGCGCGGCGTGCGTCCGCTCGTAGAGTCGGGCGAGGCGTTGGGTTTCTTCGCGGAGGTCGCCGAGTTTGGTCGCGATGGGTTTCTGTGCTGTCGGGGAACGCAGTGGAACGGGGAGCAACTTCATCGTCACGCTCGACAGGTTCGCTTGCCGTGTGCCGTTCGCCGTGGGGTAGAGAATATCGAGGAAGCAGCGAGCGCGCAGGTCGTGCAAAAGATAGCCGTCATCAATGAGGTCCCGCCTGATGGCATCGAACCTCATGATTCGTTGAGTCAGAAGCCAGGTGTGGCCGCAGTCCGGAATCCTGACGGCGAAACCGTCGTCCTCTTTGCCGGTAGTTCCCGTGAGAGACATGACGATGTCGCCTTCCTCCAAGACGTATCGCGAATGCTCGGTCCCGAAGCTGTCGGGGTAGAAAACGGGTTTCCGATCAAGGTCGAGTTGGTTGGGACAAGCCATTCGCGGAGTTCACCGCCGCCGAAGAAAAGCGCGCAGGCTGAAGCTTTCGCGCCCACTTGGTGCGAACGCCGGTTCTGCCGATCCGCACGTATCTACCCTGTCGGCGTCTTCCAAAACACTTGGCGACGATTGGCGTCGTTTCAGGACTTTCGGCCGATTCCGTTAGGACTCAACACGACCTCCAGAAACTAAAAACCCCGGTAACCTTTTGGGTTACCGGGGGTTCCATCAAAATGGAGCGGGCGAAGAGACTCGAACTCTCGACGTCCACCTTGGCAAGGTGGTGCTCTACCAACTGAGCTACACCCGCAGAGCAGGCGGCTAGAAGTAGGCACTGCCCGCCTTCCGTCAATAGCTATTTCAGAGATTTTTCCGATCACGGCTTCTCCAAGGCCAGCGCGTGCTGGCGTCGCACGGACATCGGCGCCGGGACCAACTCGGCGCGCTCCAACACCCGGGCCACCTCCTCGCTCAAAATAAAACGCACCACCGGCAGGACCCGCAGCGCCGCCGTGCGGCGAAACACCACCCGCAGCGCCAGGCGCAACGGATAGTCCCCCGACTGCAAATTCTCCGGCGTCGGCGAAAAAGCCGGATCCTCGGCGCGCACGGCGACCGGCAGCAGTTTCAGCCCGGCCACCTGGGCCGGCAGCGCCGCCGCCAGCGCCAGGACGCGACCGTCCCCCTCAAGGCGGAACGCCAGGTCTGCCGCGGAGGTGTATCGACCCAGCGGTGACTTGAGCGGACGATCCTGCAGAATGAGATGCCGGAAAATCTGCTCCGAGAGCCCCGCGCCTTGGGCGGCCGCGAGCGCCGTCACGGGCCGGCCCTCCCACTCGCCGCGCAAACCAAGGTCGCCCCAGCGGTTGTAACTCACCGGCACGTCGGTGCCAAAAACGGCGGCCAGATCCGCCAACGTCACGCGGTCGAGGGGCGTCGCCGCGGCCACAATCACGACGACGCGGTGCCAGGCGAGCGGCACCGCCGTGAACCCGGCCGGGTCCGGATTTTCCCCCGCCGGCAGCGTCAACAGGCCGAGGTCGGCCCGACCCGATGTGAGCTGGTCGTAGCCCGGGCGGCTTCCGTCCAGGGCGACGGCCAGCGGGATCCCTTCGCGGACGGCGCAGGCGTAAAGCGCTTGGGAAAATTCGAGCCCGAGCAAATCGGAGCCCACCACCCGGACGTCGGCCGCACGCCCGAGGCCCGCCAGAAATAAAATCAGACCACCCAACATCCAGACCCGGCCGGCGCGATGGGGGTTGAGCTGCATGGGCAAATGGCCGGCCCGCTCCCCTACCCCTTCTCCTCCGGACCGCGTTCACGCAACACCAGCTTGTCGGCCGCCGGACGTGGCGCGGACGAGGCGTGCGGCCGGCGGGTTTTCTCGCCGGATCCGTCGCTGTAATAGGCGTAATTGTTGGTATAATACCCGTAGTCCTCACCGGAGTGCAGCGGGACTTGGTTGAGCACCACGCCGAGCAGCGGCGTTTTCAGGCTCTCGACGATGTGTTGCGCGCGCAGCACCATGCTCTGGGGATTGCGCCGGTGCTGGATGAGGAGCACCGCGCCGTCGACGGCACTCGCCAACACGCTGGTATCGGACACGCCGATGATCGGCGGCGAATCGAAGATAATTTTGTCGTAGCGGCCGCGCAGCGTCGCGATGAGGTCGCGGAGGCGGTTCGCGTGCAGCAACCCGAGCGTGAACCCGGCGTGCGTCCCGCTCGGGATAAAATCGAGGCCGGGCGACACCGTTTTCTGCGTGACCTCGTCAAGGGTGTGCTGGCCGAGCAGAAAATCGCTGAGGCCGGGTCCCTTCGGACGGTTGGCGAGGCGGTGCTGCGTGGGCCGACGGAGATCGGAATCGATCAGCACGACCCGTTCGCCCCCGGCGCCCATCAGCGCGGCGAGCCGGTGGAGCGTGGTCGACTTGCCCTCGCCGGGACCGGCCGAAAACAGCACGAGCGCGTGGGGCTGGCCGGGCTTGAGCGCGAGGTTCAGGTTGGTGTGGAGCACCCGGAACGGCTCCGTGTTCGCCGGATCGTCGTCGGCCGAGCCGAGCGGGTTGCGCTGAAACGGGATCACGCCGAGCACGGGCAGTTTCAGGCGGGACTCGACGTCGGCGACGTTGCGGAAGCTGGTGTCGACATACTCGAGCAGCAGCGCCACGCCGAGGGCCAGGACCGCGCCGAAGAGCACGGCGAACGTCGTGTTGAGCGCCCAATTGGGCCGGCTCGCGAAGCGGGCCGGCAACGCGGTGTTGAGGATCTCGATGGTTTTCTTCGGAACCTGAAAATCGATTTCGCGCTGCCGGAGCGTGAGGCGCAGCGTGGTGCCGAGGCGGGTTTCGTCGTCGAGTTTTTGGGCGGCCTCCTCAAACGGCCGCATGCGCTCGCGGGCGGACAGGATCTGGTCGACTTTCGCCTGCGACAGCTGGCGTTTGAGTTCGGCGACGCGCGCATCGGCCTCCTTGTAGCCGATCTCGAGGGCGCTCTCGTAACCCCGGAGCTGGGCGTCGAGCTGCTCCTTGGTCTTCGCCCGGTTTTCGATCGCGGAAACCAGGTCGGGGTGCGCCTCGCCGAGCCGCGCTTTGAGCTGCGTGACCTTTTGGTCCGAGACGAGCCACGCTTGGAGCAGATTCTGGATGTTCTGGTCGGGGATGAGCTCGGAGTTGACGAGATTGGCGCGGTCCTCGGGCGCGATGCCCTTGAAGCGCTCCCAGCGCGTCTTGCGCCCGATGGCGTCGACGCTCAGCGCAATGAGCGAATTCTGCATCTGGCGCAGCGTCTCGATCTCCATGTCGGAATAACGCGCGTTGAGATCGACGCCGGAGATGTTCAGGTCCTTGCGGAGTTTTTCCACCGCATCGCGCTGCTGTTTGACGAGCAACTCCTGCGCATCGAGTTGCTGGCGGAGCTTCGCGAGCCCCTCGCGCTGCTCCGACGTGGCGAGCGAAATGCGGTCCTCCGAATACGTGCGCGCGATGTCGTTCGCGATGTCGGCCCCGAGTTGGGCGTCCTGGGCGTCGACGTTGATGTCGATCAGCGAGGAACTGCGCTGCGACTCGACCCGGAGCATCTGGTCAACGAGGTAGCGGAAGGCGATGTCCTTGGGCAGCGCCGCCGCCGAGCCGAACAACGGGGCGAACCGGGCCCCGAGGTTGAGGTGGTCGATGACGGGGTAGAGAATTTTCTCCGACTGCATGATCTTGAACTGATCCTGCAGGAAATACGGGTCGGCCGCACCGCCGCCCTGGGCGGAATACAGTTGGACGGCCCCTTCGGGTTTCTCCACGCGGATCTTCGTGGTGGCGCGATACCACTTCGGCAGAAACGCCGTGACGGCGAGCGTCGTGATGACGACGAGCGCGAGGATGAGCGCGATGAGCGCTTTGCGCAGCCGCAGGACGGAAAAGAAATCGGCCAGCGACGCGCTGTCCTTGCTGGCGTGGGAGGTGGCCATGGAAGCGGCAGACGTCGGGCTCGGCGCTCAGAACGCGTAGCTGGCGCTCACGCCGACGCGATGGCGGACCATTTCGCGCGCGCGGTCGCCGGACGTCACGTGGTCCAAATCGTAACTGGCGGAGACCGTCCAGTTCTTCGTCGGCAGGTAGCTGAGCGCGGCGCCGGCGCGGACGGTGTCCTCGTCGATGTCACTCACGCCGCGACGGCCCTGCAACACGGAGGCCTCGTAGGTGCACGAACCCGACACCGCGATCAACGCGGTGAGGTGGTGCTGCACGTTGACGAAGACGCGGTTCACGTTGCTGTCGGTGAAGCGGGCGGTGTCGGACGTTTCCTCCAAGGTGGACATGAAACCGCCGCTGAGAAACGACGACTCGGTGTAGTCGTATTTCACGGAGACTTCGGCATAGGGCGAGGTCGCGCTGCGCTCGGCGTCGCGGTGGCGCCACTCGGAACCCACCCGCGCGCTGGCGGTGAACTTCTGGGCAAACGCGTAGTCGAGCCCGGCCATCAGATAATCGGAGGCTTTGTTCTTGGACTCCCCGAGCTTGCGGTAAAACACATCCTGATGCCGGGCCTCGGCGACGGCTTTGACTTCGGGCAAGACCGCATAGCTGCCCGAGACGCCGAACAGATTCTCCGTGCGGTCGAGGCTGCGGGAGAGCACGGCATCGCGAAAATCGGTGTGCGCCGTGCGGGCTTTGACGGTCAGCCCGGTCTTCGCCGTGGGCGCCGTGAACCAGGTCACGTTCACCTCGTTGCGGTTGTTCGACTGGTCGGAATTGATCGGCGCGCCGCTGAGCAGCGACTCGGGATTGCGCGAGGCCTGGAAGACCTCGAGCACATCGAGGTTGCTGGCCGCCGAAAACGCATGGGCGACGCGGGCCGAAACCTCGTGGCTGTCGAGGGTCTTGTCGCCGGGCCGGTTGTCAAAATGGTCGACCGTCAGCTGGTAGCTCAGCGCCAGGAACGTCTGGTCGGTCAGCGACGCGTTGTAGGCGGCCTTGGGGGCGATCTGAAAAACGGCGCTCTCGACATTCTTTGCGGCGGCGCCGAACAGGTTCGTGTCGTAGGAAAGTCCGCTCCGCACACTGAGCACCAAGCTCTTGCCCTGCTCCTGCGCGGGCACGGGCGCATAAACTGCCTGCGCGGGGACGGCCGCCCCCAGCATTCCGCCTGCAAGGATTACACGGAAAAAATTCATGGTCGGTCGATGGGCCGGAAGGCGAAAATCGTGGGCGGACGCTAGGCGCAAGGCGTTGGCTGAAGCAATTACTTTCCCCGGGGCGGCGGCATGGCGGGATTGATCAGCACGTAGAGGTTTTCCATGAGCTTGGTCGGCTGCTGCAGCGGAAATTCTGCCGGCAGCCGGCCAGTGAGCAGCCCGGCATAAATCTCGCCCCATTCACCAAACCGGTTCGAGACGGCGCTGAGCGATTCCGGGAGCAGCGGTTTCGCGTTGAGTTCGGAAAAAAACGGCCGGTCGAGCGTGCGCGGCGTCAGCAACAACTCGCCGACGGGCTGCACCAGCGTGATCGCGTAGAAATCGCGCAGGCGCGGCGGCTGGGCCCAAACGCGCGCGCGACCATACCACGCCACGCCCGCGGGCACGTCGGCCATCAGACCGTAGCGGTCCGCGACGCCGCGCTGGACCAACTCGCGTTTCATGCCCTGGAAAAGACCGGGCAGGTAGGGCGGATATTGAAAATGGAGCCGGCGTGGCTCCAACGCGTCATGGAGGAGCGGCAGCGCCTGGGCGACCAGCAGCGCGGCGGCCACGGCGCGCGGCCAGCGCGAGAGCACCGCATTGCTGCCCAGGAGCACAAAGAAAAAGCCGGCCCCAAAAATCATCACGAGCGGTGCGAGCCAGGCGGCGACGAGCCGGTCGCTCTCGCCGGAGTTGAGCGCGGCCTGCGCGACCAGGAGCACCGCGAACGACGCGGCGAACACCCAGCGCAGGCGGTTCACGGCCGGCACGCGGAACGCGTAGAGCGTGCCGGCGACGAAAAACGCCGTCAGCCACATCGCCCCGCCGGACCAGAGGCGCGACTTCAGATTCTCCTGCAACGAGGTGAGCGTCTTGTTGCCCAGCTTGTTGAGGTCGAGGTACGGCAGCTCCGCGGAAAGCGTGGCCCGGACCGTCGCCGGCTCGGCCGTGGGATCGCCGGCCTTGAGCGCGACATTCTGGATCGCGAGCGCGACCGGTGAGCCGGTGAGCGCGACATTGCGGGCCATCCACGGGCCGGCCACGACGAGAAACCCGGCCGCGACCGCGGCGAACGCCAGCCAGCGCGCGCGGCCCGTGAAGCGCCATCCGACATAGGCGAGCGCGACCAGCCCGAGCGCCCCGGCGGAGTATTCCGCGAGAAACAACAGGCCGCAGGCGACGCCGAGCGCACCGGCCCAAGCGACCGCGGCGCGGCCCGTCCCGGTCTCGACGCGTTGCCAAATCGAAAACGCCGCCACGGCGAGCACCATCAGCAGCGGCCCGCCGTTGACCGCCACCGTCTGTTGCCACACCGGCACCGACAGCAGCAGCGCAAACGCGGCCAGCCAGCCCGCCCGGGGCTCGAACAACCGGCTCCCCAGGGCAAAGGTCAGCCACGCGGCCAGCCAAAGCAGCACGACGTTGAGCCCGAGCAAAAAATAGTCCGCGGCAAATCCGTCCGGTTGCGCCGGCGGCGAGGCGAAGAGCTTCTCGCGCGGCGCCGCGGGCAGCGCGCGGAGCGCCCCGGCGATGACCAGCGGGTAGAGCGGGGCCTGGTGCAGTTCCGGGAAGGGCTGCGTCGGGTCAAACCGCCCGCCGCGCGCCTGCAGAAACGCCGCCGTCTGGGGAAAGTTGACGAGCGTCGTGAAGCCCTCGCCGCGCGCAATCTGGCGCCCCAGATCGGCCTGCAGCATCGTCGCCTCAGTGACCGGACCGTGGAATTGTTTCCACGCCACGAGGAGCGAGAGTGCGAGCGTCAGCACAAAAACCGCGGCGAGGCGGATCCAGCGCGCGCCGTCGCCGGCTTCGAGCCAATGAATGAGTTCCTGGGCGGTGCGCGGGCGGTTCATCGGAGCGCGGCTGCCCGCGCGGGGCAGATCATTTGTCCGTCACGTCGAGTTCGGGCCACTGCGCGATCTTGCGGTGCAGGGTGCGACGGCTGATGCCCATGAGTTCGGCGGCCGCGGTGCGGTTGCCCCGCGATTTGTGCAGCGCCTCGCGGAGGAGGCGTTTCTCGTTGTCCTCCACCGAAAAGGACGATCCGCCCGGCGCGGTCGCGGTGGGCGCGCCGGCCACGGACACCGCGGCCGTGCTGGGCTGGCCGCGGAATTTCGGCTCGAGGTCGTATTCGGTCAGGCTGCCGCCGCGGCGCATCACGACGGCATTTTCGCAAAAATTCCGCAGCTCGCGGATGTTCCCCGGCCACGCATAGGTCTGCAACGTGCGCAGGGCGCCCGGCTCGACCGTGAGCGCCGGGACCGCGTTTTCATCGGAGAACACCTTGATGAAATGCGCGAGGAGCAGCGGGATGTCCTCCGGTCGCTCGCGCAGCGGCGGCATGACGAGGCGCACGACATTGAGGCGGAAAAAGAGGTCGTCGCGAAATTTCCCTTCGCGGGCCAGTTGTTCGAGATTGCGGTTCGTCGCGGCGACCAGGCGGACGTCGAGGGCGATGGGCTTGGAGCCGCCGACGCGCTCGATGGATTTCGTTTCGAGGAAGCGCAGGAGTTTGACCTGCGTCGACGGGGAGATTTCGCCGATTTCATCGAGGAAGAGCGTGCCGCCGTCGGCCGACTCGAAGCGCCCGACCCGTCGTTCGGTCGCCCCGGTGAACGAACCGCGCTCGTGGCCGAAAATTTCGCTCTCCAGCAGATTCTCCGACAGCGCGGCACAATGCACGGCGATGAACGGCGCGCGGGCGCGCGGGCTGACCTGGTGGATCGCCTGCGCGATGAGTTCCTTGCCCGTGCCGGATTCGCCCTCGATCAAAATGGTTGCGCGCGACGGCGCGACGAGGCGCATCTTCCCGAGAACGTCCTCCAGTTTCTGCGACGTGCCGATGATGCCCTCAATGCTGAATTTTTCGTCGAGCCGCTCGTGCAGTTGCTTCACCTCGACCTCGAGCGTCTTGGTCTTGAGCGCCCGCTGGATCAGGACTTCGAGGCGTTCAATATTGACGGGCTTCGTCAGAAAATCGACGGCCCCGCGCTTCATCGCTTCGACCGCCGTATCGATGTTGCCGTAAGCCGTCATCATCAGGACGACGGGACGCTGCGGCAAACCGAGGGCCTTATCGATGACCTTGAGCCCGGATTTGCCCGGCATGCGCAGATCGGTCAGCACGACGTCGAACGGCTGGGCCTCCAGCAGATTGAAGGCTTCGTCGGCGCTCGCCGCGATCGTCACGTCGTAATGCTCCGCCAGGGCCTGCTGCAGTCCCTCGCGGGTGTGTTTCTCGTCATCAACAATCAGAACAGCCGGCACCATGCCGCCATTCACACGGCGGGCGGAGCGGCGGTCAAGCCCGCGGACAGACCGGGCCGGGAGGACCGGCGCCTATTTCGCAGGCGCGGCGACGCGCTGGACCAGCGGGGCGAGACGGCTGAGCCGGATCGTCGGATGCGCCGTCGAGTCGAGCAGCGCGATGAACTGGTTGCGGCGCAGCGACAGCAGCGCGCGCGTCTTCGTCTGCTGCACCGCGTCGAGCGTGTATTCCTTCGTCATCCACTCGAGCGGCGGGGTCACCGTAACCTGCCGGTAGATGTCGGTGAGTGGACGGTCGCGCTCGCGATTGATATCTTCGTCGGAAAGCAGGGAGGGGTCGTTTTTCTTCTTCTCGATGCGCTCGGCCATCTTCTTTTTGGCCAGCGCGAACTTCTCGCGCTGTTCCGGCGTGAGCAGCGCGGCGAATTCACGTTCGAAGCCCGCATCGATCTCGGCCACCTGCGCGGTGTAGGCGACGATCTGCGGCCGCAGTTTTTCGATTTCGGCCAGCAACTTGGCCCGGTCGAGCTTTTGCTTGGCCTTCGCGTCGGCGGCCGAGGTCGCCGGACGGGCATACTCCTGCGTCAGCGTCGCCGGCGGCGGCGGCACCGGGCGGCCGCGCTCCGCGAGGCCGCGGGCGCCATAGCCGGCGACAAAGACCGCGACGGTCAGGAGAGCAACGAAGACGCGCTGGGTCATCAGATGGAGTCGTTGTCCGGCGCATCCTGCGCGTCCCGCGCGCTCAACACGATGCGCTCCCAATCGGCCAGATTGCGTTCATCCGCGAGTTGGGCGCTGCGATCCTGCACAAAAATGACGGCCGCGAGGCAAAGGACCGCCGTGGCGGCGCTGAGCGCAAATTGGCTGGAGAGCGAAGGCACCTCCGCGACGGCACGGGCGGCGCGGAGCACCCGTTCGGCAAAACCGGGCCGCAGTTGCCGGGCGGCGTGGGCGTTGAGTTGGCGCCAGGTCGCGTCCTGCGGGCCGCGGGCCGCGCGGAGCGCCCGGTCGGCGAAGCCGGCGCGGAGCTGGGCGGAGGCGTGGGCCTGGAGGTCACGCCAAGCTTGGTCTTCAGTTTTCATGGTCGGGTTGGTAGTGTTCGCGAAGGTGCTCGCGGGCGCGGTGAAGGCGAGCCTTCACGGCGGCCACCGTGGTACCGAGCGTTTCGGCAATTTCGGCGTGACTGCGCCCCTCCTGCACGAGCGCCAGCAGCGCACGGTCCTGGGGGCGGAGCTGGGCAAGCGCGTGGCGGAGCGCGTCGAGCTCCTCCGTGTCGACGGCGCCGGCCGGTTCGGGAATGTTTTCGTGTTCCTCGCCAAAGGGCAGGAAGATCCGCCGCAATTTCTGGCGGCGGAGTTGGTCGATGCAGGTGTTGCGCGCGAGGCGGAACAGCCACGACTCGAACTGCGCCGGCGCCTGGAGCCGGTCGACCGCCCGCACCATTTTGATGAAAATCTGCTGGGAGAGGTCCTCGACGTAATCGCTCCGGTTGGTCATGGCGTAAACGAAACCCGCGACCCGGTGCTGGTAGGCCATGATGAGCTCGTGCTGGGCGTTTTCGTCGCCCTTCTGAGCCCGCCGAACAAGGTCGGCCAGCGCGGTCGTTGAGGATGGTTCCATGCGGCGTGCATTGCTGTGTGATCAGCAAGACGGCCGAAAGGCCAGAAAGATTCGGGGTTTCCCTGCGCGTCCTTGCAATCCGCGCGACGTTCGCGTCGGCTTTCCACCCGTGTCCAACCCATGAAAAACCTGAGCTTTCTTTCGACCGCGACCGGTGCGGCCGCCCTCACCTTCACCCTGCTGTTCCAAGCCGGCTGCGGCACCCGCACCCAGCGCGACCTGATGGTCGAGGCCGTCAACTCCGGCGAACGCCCCGTCGCCATGAAAGGCGATGGCGTGCTGTTCGACGGAAAAATCGCGGCCGTGGCCACCGTCAGCCGCGGCTTTGAGCGCGGCGGCAAACCGGGCGCACGCGGTCCGGGCGGCCCCAAAGGGCTGGAGGACGAACTCGACGGCAACCGCAAGCGCCGGGACTCCGACGGTATCACCGAGGTGTATTCGACCGGTTTCGGCGATTCCGAAGAGGAACAAAAAGAAGCCATGAAAGAGTATATCCGCATGGCGATGGCGCGCCGGGCCCAAGGCAGCCCGATGCCGCCGGTGACGCTGCGCGTGCAATTCGAGAATCGCGGCACCGAGCCCATCGAAATCGAGGTCACCGACGTTAACTCCGAACTCGGCAATTTCGCCGTGCGCCCGCCCAAGCTCACCCTCGCCGCCGGGGAAAAAGGAACCCTGGACCCGATGGTCTCCCAATTGGGCGTCACCAGCGACGAGATCCCGGTCAAAGTCTCGGTGCGCCTGGCCGGCAAAAAGGAAACTCAGACCATCGCGGTGAAGAACATCATTCTGCCGTCGGTGCGGAACCAGTAGGACCGCGATCGCGCGCTGCCGGCCCTCGCCCCCGGCCCCGGACGGGCCGAGTTTCGGGGCAGTCCGCGTCTGCTCTTGCGAATCGGACGGGACGAAGCTTATTAGCCCGGGGTCAGCATCCCCCTCCAACCCTCCACCGAGGCCCGACCATGAAGTCGAAACTGTCCGCGTTTCTTTTCGCCAGCGTCCTCAGCGGGGCGTTGCTCATCGGCGGCACCGGCTGCACCACCTCGGCCAACGCTTCGCGCAACGCCGCCTTGCCGCCCCATCGCATGCCCACCTATGCCCTCGCCGTGGCCGTCCGCGGCGGCGTCGAACCGACCCCCGCGCAGTGGAACGCGATGTATCTCAAGTTTTCGCAGGCCCTCTACGACCGCGGCCTGCTCCTGATCAACGACTACACCAAGGCGGAAAACATCATCAACGTCGAGTTCCTGCCCGATCCGATTAACCCCCATCTCGGCACCGCGCTGATCAGCAGCATCGTACCCAACCCCGGCCGTGACGCCCGCACGCCTTCGCTCGGCAGCAGCGCGATCAGTCCAACCTACGCCGCCTACGCCGCACGGGGCTACGACCCGCTCTGGGGCGCCCACTCCTACGCCTACGATCGTTACAACAACTACGATTACACGGGCTCGAGTTACCACTCCACGCCTCCGACGACCGCAAACCCGGGCCCGAAACCCACGGTTCCTCCCGTCACTCCGCCCCATCCCAAACACCCCGCGGACCCCAACGACTGTCCGCCGGGCTCCACACCCTATCAGCGGCCTCCGAGCTACGTCGGCCACGACACGGGCCGGCACGGCCATGGCCACGGCCCGCATGACGGACGGCGCCCCCCGCCGACGTCCGACTCGTCGTCGACCCGGCCGCAATCAAGTTCATCCGGCCGCTACACGTCGTCGGGTGATTCGTCCCGCGGCTCGTCCAACTCGTCGTCCTCGAGTGCCTCGTCGTCCGATTCGTCCTCGTCGTCAGGCGCGTCATCGTCCTCGTCGTATTCCGCACCGTCTTACTCGGCACCGTCCTACTCGGCGCCGTCTGATGCTTCGTCGTCCTCGTCGTCCGCGGGCCGGGATTCCACGGCGAACAAGTTGCTGAACTGACACCTCGCCTTCCCTCCCCGCAAAGCGCGGGCGCCGATCAGTGGAGCATCCGCACCCGCCGATCCTTCCGGGGAAACTGCAGCGTCACGATGGTCCCGAGACCTTCCTTGCTCTCGAGTCCGACCTGGCCGCCGTGTTCGCGCATGATGCGTTGCACAATCATCAGACCGAGCCCGTGTCCACCCGGCTTGGTCGTGTGGTAAGGTTGGAACAACCGCACGAGATCCTCCTGCTTGATGCCGGACCCGCTGTCACCAAACAGCAAGAAGACCGACTCGTCGTCGGCGCGCGATTTGATTTTGAGCTTCCCGCCCGGCTGCATCGCTTCCATCGCGTTCTTCGTCAGATTGAAAAACACCTGCTTCAGCTGGTTGCGGTCGGCCATCACCGTGGGCAACGAATCCGGCGTCTCCGCTTCGACGACCACCCTGCGATCGGCAAACTCCCGCTGCTGGAAGCGGAGCACGTCGGCCAGCACTTCGGCGACGTTCGTCTCGGCGAGATCCGGCGGGCGCGGCCGAATCGCCTCCAGAAAATTGCTGATGATGCCGTCCAGGCGCGTGACTTCGTCGCGACAGATCCGCAACGATTCGGAAAGCGATTCGGCGTCTTTCGACGCTTTGAGTTTACGCAGCTTCCGCTCGATCAGCTGAAGATGGATGGTGAGCGAATTGAGCGGATTGCCCAACTCGTGCGCCACGCCCGCCGCCAACAGCAGCACCGACGACGTCCGCTCGTCTTCAATACGACGCTCGGTCGTCTGTTTGTCCTTGGTCACATCGCTCAGGATGACGGCGAATCGCCGCGGCGAATCGCGCCCTTCGCCCCGAAACGGCACCATGTAGAGCCGCAACGTGCGCGGCTCGGGATAGGTCATCTCGAACTCGCGTGCGACCACCGGCAGCGCGCCGCGCACCGGTCCGTCGTCCAGCGCGGCGTCGATCGACGGACGCAACCCCGGCACCAACCGCCACAGGATCTGTCCGGTGAGCTCATCCTCGCCGGTGCCGATCAGGCGGTGCGCGGCGGCGTTGGCGTAGTCGATGGCGCCGTCGGAGGAAATCACGAGGACGCCCTCCTGCAGGACATTGAAAATTTCTTCGAACAGTCCCCGTTCGCGGGCGAGGCGCTGCACCAAGTTGGCGAGATTGACCGAATCCAGCGTATCCAGCCGGCCGAGCACGCGATCCAGCGAGGTGTGTTTTTTGACCGCCATCGGGTGCGTTTGTGGGGGACTCGACCGGGACGGTCAACGGCGCGTCAGCTCTCCGCCCCGAGAAAATCCATCTGCTCCGGGTCGACCCGGGCCGCGAGGAGCTTGCGCAAAAACATCTCGCGGTGCTGCGGCGTGCGGCCGAGCCGGAGCACGGCGTCCCGGTGCTCCTCGGTGCCGTAGCCTTTGTGCTGGGCAAACCCGTAACCGGGAAATTTTCCATCCAGCTCGTTCATCAGACGGTCGCGGGTCACCTTGGCGATGATCGAGGCCATCGCGATGCACAGCGAGCGCCCGTCGCCCTTCACGATGCCCGTGTGCGGATAGGGAAAGCCCCGCAACGCGAGCCCGTCGACGAGGACGCGGCACGACACCGTCGGCACGAAACTGGCGATCACCTCGGCCGGCGCGAACAGGTCCGGCTCGGTCTTTTGCTCGAACGCCCCCGGCGGGTAGATGGCTTCCAGCGCGCGCCGCATCGCGAGTTTCGTCGCGCCGAGAATGTTGAACTGCTCGATCTCCAGAACGTCCGCGACGCCGAACTGCGCGTGGATGTGTCCCTGCTTGGCCAGGCCGTCGAACTCGCCCCAGAGCTCCTCGCGCTCGGTCGCCGAAAGCTGCTTCGAGTCGTTCACCCGGCTCGCCCGGCCCACCGCCCAGCGGCTCTCGAGAAATTCTTTGCTGACCCACACCGCCCCCGCCACCACCGGTCCGGCGAGCGCCCCCCGCCCCGCTTCATCGACCCCGATGAGCTCGGCGACGCCCTCAATCTGCTTGAGATCGAATCCGCGGAGTTGTCGGCGTTTGGCCATGCAGCCGCCGAGTTAGCGGGCGCCCTTCGCGCGGCGCAAGCGCCGGAACGCCCGCGTGGCCCGATCGGTCCGCGGCGCGTCCACCTGGCCGGCAAACCGCCGCTAGGCTTGGGGGTGGGGGGGGGCGGGCTCCAGGGGCGGCAGGAAACACGGCGCCGTTGCGGCCAGGCCGCCGCCCGCGCGCTTACCCTTCCATCTTCGGTCCGGGTTCTTTCAGCGGCAACTCGTCGAGTTTCC
>CAJAYO010000936.1 GCA_903948415.1 uncultured Opitutia bacterium
CGGGTTATCAAGCTTGAATTCGGGCGGTGGCGCGAGGAAGTCGGGGCGTGAAGCTCCTCCCTCATCGGAAAGCGCGTTGGGGTCAACGCGCTCCACCTCGATCCGGTGCGGTGGGAAAGCGCGTTGGGGTCAACGCGCTCCACCTCGATCCGGTGCGGTGGTCCGAATCAGAAGGTGCCCTTCGCGCCGAGGGACCATTGGGCGCTGGAGGAATTGGTCGCGTGTCGGCGGGCGTAGAGGGGACCGTGGGTGGGTGGGCTGCTCGCGCGCAACCGGACAACCGGCCGTGCGGGGATTCGTCCGGGCGGCCTGGCCGTCACTGGCCCAAGGCAAACAACTTCGTGCCCGTGCGGACGAAGAGGTTGCCCTGCGAGATCGCGACGCTGGAGCGGTGGCGCGTGGCGTCGCCGTCGTCCTTGAAATTCGCGGTGTGGAGCAGCTTGAATTCGCTGCCGCCGGCCTGGATCACGGACACGTCGGCGTTGAAATTCATCACGTAGATTTTGCCGTCCGCGGCGGTGGGGGAGCATTGGTAGTCGGACTTGCTGCCGAGATCGCCGCTCCACACGACGGCGCCGTCGGCGGGATTCACGCAATAGAGTTTCCGCTTCCGGCCGTTGAGAATGTAGAATTTCCCCTCGTAGAAGAGCGGCGTCGGGACATCCGTGGTGAGTTCGCGGATATTCTGCGACGGGGCGGCTTCGGCAGCGTCCTCGGTGGGTTGCACGTGACTCTGCCAGGCGAGGGCTTTGTGGGAGAGCGTGCCGGAGCCGCCGGCTTTCACCGCGTAGACGGGAGCGTCTTTGGGGCCGCAGGCGAGGATGACGCCGCCGCCGACAGCGGGGGAGGGGACGAGGCGCCAGTGGCCGATGCGCGTCGGGTTCCAGGTGCCCCAGCGCCAGAGTTCGCGGCCGGTGGTGGGTTCGTGGCCGCTGATGGCGTCGCCGCCGACGACGACGAGTTCCGCGCGGCCGTTGTGCACGAAGGGCAGGGGCGTGCTGAAGGCCTCGCGGGATTCGGCGACGGCGTCCGACGGGCGGACGTGGCGCCAGAGGTCTTTGCCGGTGGCCGGGTCGATCGCGAGGAGGAAGGATTCGTTGCCGGTGGGCTGGCCGTTGCCGCGGACGGCGACGTCGCGTTGCAGCACCTGCAGGATGAGGCGGCCCTCGTGCAGGAGCGGGCTGGCGGAGAAGGTCCACTGGAACGCGAAGGGGCCGATGTTGCGCTCCCAGAGTTTTTTTCCGGCGACATCGAAGGCGACGAGGTCCCCGGTGCCGAAGAAGAACACGGCGAGCTTGCCGTCGGTCACGGGCGAAGGGGAGCACGAGTTGCTGTATTGGCCGTCGGTGGTGAATTCGCTGATTTCGGCGCGCCAGAGCTGGGCGCCGGTGCGGCGGTCGAGGCAGAGGGCGGATTGTTTTTTCGTCTGGGGATCGGCGGCGGTGGCAAACACCCGGTCGCCCCAGATCACGGGCGTGGCGGCGGAGGCGCCGGGCATTTCAACGGCCCATTTGACGCCCTCGGTTTTGCTGAAGGTGGCGGGCAGATTTTTTTCCGGGCTGGAGCCGTTATGGAGCGGTCCGCGCCAGTTGGACCAATTTTCGGCCTGCAGCGCGGCGGCGGAGAGGGCGAAAGCAACGAAGGAGAGGAGGCGGTGATGCATGGGGAACGTTTTGAGGAACCAAAGCCAAGACGGTGAGAAAGGGCGAAAACAGGAGCTGAAATTGGGGGAATGTGGGGGACGGCTACTTCAAAAACGTATGCGGCAGCCAGGTCGCGAGGCCGGGAATGAGAAACACGGCGAGCAGGGCGAGCAGGAGGGCGCCCACAAACGGCCAGCAGCGCCGGATCGTCTCGTCGTAGCTGCAGCCGGCGATGCTGGTCCCGACAAACAGGCAGACTGCCACCGGGGGCGTCGTCCCGCCGATCTGTGTCGCGATCACCATGAGAATGCCGAGGTGAATCGGGTCGAAGCCGAAGGTGGAACCGATTTTGACGATGAGCGGCGTGAGGATGATGAGCACCGCCAGCGACTCGATGAACATGGTCAACACGAGCATGATTCCGAGCAGCACGAGGAGCACGACCCAGCCTTTTGACGACACGCCGAGCAGCCACGAGCCGACGATTTCGGTGAAGTTGAGATAGGTGAGCAGCCAGCCCAAGGCGCCCGCCACGGCGATGATCGCGAGCACGACCGTCGTCGTCACGGCGGCGTTCAGGAGGATTTTTGGCAGGTCGCGCAGCGTGACGGAGCGGTAGACAAACAGGGAAACGATGAGCGCGTAGAAGCAGGCGACGACGCCGGCTTCCGTTGCGGTGAAAATGCCCCCCATGATTCCGCCCAAAATGATTACCGGTGCGAGCACCGCGACCCACACGCGCGGGAGGGTCTCGGCGACGGCGCTCAGGCGGAAGCGGCCGCCCGTGGCGCGGATCTCCGGGAAATTGGGATGATAACCGTGCAGGTGCACGACGAGCATCAGCAGGGCGGTGATCAAAAAACCCGGGAGGAATCCGCCGAGAAAGAGCCCGCCGATTGAGACGCCGGCCATCGATCCGTAGACGACCATGACCATGCTCGGCGGGATGATGGCGCCGATCACACCGGAGGTTGCGGCGAGCGAGGCGATGAAGCCGCCCTTGTAGCCGCGCGCCTTCATTTCCGGCGCCATGAGCGAACCGATGGCGGAGGTGGAGGCGACGGAGGAGCCGGTGACGTTGGCGAAAATCATGTTGGCCAGCACCGTCGCATGGCCGAGGCCGCCGCGGAGGTGGCCGACGAGGGTCTCGGCAAATTCCACGAGCCGCCGGCTCATGCCGCCGCGCACCATGAGTTCGCCGGCGAGAATGAAGTAGGGCAGCGCGAGCAGGCTGAACGAATCGACGGCGGCGAACATCTTGCGCGGAAATTCCACGGGGGCCAATTCGGGCAAGGCGAGAATCCCGCCCAACGCCACGACGCCGATCGCGACGACGACCGGCACGCTGAGGAAAATCAGCGCGAGGAGAATGAGGAAGAGCGCGATCAGCATGGCGGTTCGTCGGCGACGAGTTTCAGCGTCTCGCCGGTGGCCCGGCGGAGCAGATTGTGCAGCGCTGCGATGACGAGGTAGGCGCCGCCGATGACGATGCAGGCGTAGACGATGTCCATACGCAGGCCGAGGCCCGCACTGCTCTGGCGGCCGACACTTGTGATAAACGTCATGCCCGCGGCGGAGCGGTAGGCCGCGGAGAAGATCACCATGGCGAGTCCCAGCGAAAGCCACAGGAAATCGATGAACCATCCCATCGGCCGCTGCACGGCGCGTGGCAGTTTCTCGAGGAAGAGGCCCATTCCGATATGCGCGCCGCGCCGGTAGCCGATCACCAGCGCGAGAAACACGATCCAGATCAATCCGTAGCGCTGCAGTTCTTCGCTCCAACTGAGCGAAGCATTGAAGGCGTAACGGCAGAGCACCTGCAATCCGCCCACCAGCACGATCATCGCGAAGAGCGCGATCACGAGCGCTTCGGCCGCGCGGTCCGCGCCGCGCAGCAGGCGGCCGACGGCTTGCGTGAGGCGGGTCATGGTTTCGCGGCGGCGCGGATTTTCTTCAACAGGTCCGTCGCGCCGCGCTCGGCCGCGAGCTGGTCCTGCAGTTTGATCGCCGCCTGCTGCCAGACGGTGGTGTCGATGGGGTGAACCGTCATGCCGCGCTCCGCGAGTGTCTTGAGGGCCTCGGCTTCGCGTAGCGGCGCAAGGGCGCGGCCCTGGTCGCGGGCGGCTTCGGCGGCCTGGCGGACCTTGGCCTGCTCGTCCGGCGTGAGCCGATCCCAGTGGGCTTTGGAATAGCACACCACCATCGCGGGGAAAAGGTGGCGCGACGTGGTGAGGTGTTTGGCCACTTCGTAGAAACGCTCCGCGATCAAGATGGCCGGTGCCTGCTCGAAACCGTCGATCACGCCGGTTTGCAGGCCGGTGTAGATTTCCCCGTAGGCCATCGGCGTGGGGTTGGCGCCCATCAGGCGCAACGCGGCGAGATACACCGGCGTGGGGATCGTGCGAATCTTGAGGCCTTTCAAGTCCTCGGGGCGGGTGACCGCTTTCTGGGTGGTGATGAGATTGCGGAAGCCCCAGCCGTCGATCCACGTGAGGAGGATGATCCCCTGTTTCTCCAATCCGGCGGCGAGGTCGCGGCCGACTTCGCCGTCGAGCACGCGGTGCACGTGGGCGAAGTCTTGCCAAAGGTAGGGCAGATCGACGACGCCGATGCGCTGGTCGAAATTGTTCAGGATCGCCGTGCCCGACACCGTGAGCGAAGCGCCGGAGCCGAGCTGCATGCCCTCGTAGACCTCACGTTCGCTGCCGAGCGTGCCCTGCGCGAAAATTTTCGCCGTGTGCCGGTCGGAGATTTTGGCGAGGGCCTCGGCAAAAGCGACGGCGGTGAAGTGCAGTTCGCCGGCCACGTCGGGGGAGTGCGCGTGGGCGAAGCGCAATTCGGTGCGCCCCGGGGACGAGGTGGGCGCGGCCGCGTCGGACGGGGCTTGGCCGCAACCCGCCAGGGCGACCAGCGAAAGGAGAGCGCCCAGTGGGGCGAGAAACGAAAAGCGGTGGATCTTCTTCAGGGGCATTGAAGCGAAGGGGAGCCCGAAGCTCACGTTGGGCGATGCCGCGGTCAACGCCGATTCGTCTGGCGGCAGCGGGTGGCGGTGGGCATCGGGGCGCCGTCACCCGACGGCGGTCAACGTGTCACTTGCCCTGTTTCGCCCAGGCTTTCATGAGGGCGATATTGTTCTCCGTCACGCTCTCGCCGGCCTCCTTGCCTTTGCGCCCGCCCTCGCCGACGTAGACTTTCATGTCGCTGTCGTACATGGCGGCGGACTCGGGCCCTTGGTCCTTGGTTTCGACGATCCAGCGGTCGAGCCGGGCCCGCAGTTTTTCCAACGTCGCGCGGTGGGCCGGATCGGCGGCGAGGTTTTTCACCTGCCAGCGGTCGGTGGTCCATTCGTAGAGCTCTTCGGGCGGGCGCGTCGGGCTGAAGAGCAGACGCTCGGCGAGCGGATCGAGGGTCTTGGCTGCATGGAGCGCGCGCAGGGCCTGGACGATGGACTTGCCGTCCTTGTAGGCGTTGGGCTGGAGGTGCGGGCGCAACGGATAGAAGTTGCGGATGTAGAGGAAACGGCCGTCGCGCACGCTGCGGAGGCGTTCGACGGTTTCGTCGCAGCGGTCGCGCGCCGCGAAGGCGTAGTCGCGGGGGGTGTAGTTGGCCGCGAAAAGGTTTTTCCCCTGCATGACGGCCGGCACCGGGAGGCCGGCGGCGGCGAGCGAGAGCGGGGCGAGATCGATCAATTCCACGAGATCGTCGCGGGTTTGGTTTTTGGGGATGCCGGGTCCGCGCACCACCAACGGCACGTGCGTGCCCTCGTCGTAGAGAAACTGTTTGCCGCGCGCGTGGCTGATGCCGTGGTCGGTCGTGAAAATTACGAGCGTCTGTTCGAGGATGCCTTCCTGTTCGAGGCGGGCGAGGACGTCGCCCACGTGTTTGTCGGTGAAGCGCACGGTATCGAGGTACGCCGCCCAGTCGCGCAGCAACACCGGGTCGCGTGGGTAGTAGGGTGGCAGCGTGACTTTGGCGGGATCGGTGGCCGCGCCGAACTCGGCCTGGGCGCGGGCGGTGAGAGCCTGCGCGGCGGTGTCGGTGCCGCCGCGGAGTTTTCCGCCGGCGAGCTGCACCTGCATGAAGAACGGCTGGCCAGCCTGTCGGCCCGCCCAGTCGTGGCTGTCGTAGATTTTTTTGTCCCACTCGAAGTTGTAGTCGGTTTTGCCGAGTGCGCCGCCGGCGGCCTTCTTGGCGTTTTTGCCTTTGCCCGCGCGACCGGTGTCGGGGAGACCGCTGCCGATGCAGGTGTAGTAGCCGGCGCGTTGGAAGATCGCCGGCACGGGGGCGGTCTCGGCGGGCAACACGATTTTCTCGGCGCCGCGCCCGCTGCGATGGTGGTGCGCGCCGATGGTCGTCTGGTAGAGGCCCGTGATGAACCCCGAGCGGCACGGCGAACAGACCGGCGCCGTCGTGTAGGCGTGGCTGAAGCGCGTGCCCTCGCGCGCGAGGCGGTCGACGTGGGGCGTCGCGATCAGTTTCTCGCCGTAGCAGGAAAAATTCGCCGACATGTCGTCGACGATAAACCAAAGGACATTCGGCCGCGCTTCGGCGGCGACCAGCGGGTGAAACGAGGCCAGCGCGAGCAGCGCAACGAGGGCGAAGCGGAGAGGTTTCATGGGGGGGGACGGCTGTTGTGGCGATTTTCGGACGCTTGGCAATCGGCGCGTGCGTGACTGCGGGCGGCCACGCGGAGCCGGTGCCGCCGGGTCGC
>CAJAYO010000937.1 GCA_903948415.1 uncultured Opitutia bacterium
GCCCGCACGCCGTCGCCCAAGGCACCCAGATCGACGGCTCCTGGCACGAGGGCCGCACCGTCGCCCGGCCCCGCCGGGGACGGAAGCCCTGATCGGTCGCCCTGCCAGCCCCGGGTCGCACCGGTTCCCCCACGGCTGCACCGTTTAAGTAATCGCGCCCTTGCCAATCCCCCGCCGACTCGCGTCGGATGACGCCTGCGCCGACGTCCCCTGCCGCCGGCGTACCCCACCCCCCATGAAAACCCTCCGTTCTGCGGCGCGCCCGCGTCGGTTCATCGCCTCCTTCCTCCCGTCCGCCCTCATCGTCTCCGCGCACTCCCCCGCTCCCGCCCCGACAAACGCGGCCACAAATGAGACCGTTCGCCTGAGTCCGTTCGACGTCACCGCCGGCAGCACCCAGGGCTCCATGGCGACCCACCCCATCTCCGGCACCCCTCGCGGTGGACGGTGACGCGAAACGGCCGCCCGGCGAACGCAGCGTCCACGTCGCCGCCAAAGCCGTCGCCCGCTCCGACCGACCCTCGCCTCCATCCCCGCCCAAGCTGCGACACCACCCTTCCCCGGTTACACGCCCGACCACCGACGCAAGTTTGTCGAGCCCGTGAAACCCTGATCGACTTCTTCCCATGCGCCTTCGCCCCACTCCCCTCGTTCTCGCCCTGCTCCTCGCCGTTCCCGCCGCGTTTGGCGCCACCGCCACGCCGCCCAACATTCTCTTCATCTTCGCCGACGACCAGCGCGCCGATACCATCGCCGCCCTCGGCAACCCACACATCCAAACGCCGAACCTCGACCGCCTCGTGCGCCGCGGCGTCGCCTTCAACCGCGCCTACATGCAGGGCGGCCTGAACGCCGCGACCTGCGTCCCCTCGCGCGCCATGCTCCTCTCCGGCCGCTCCCTGTTTCACATCGACGAAAAACTCACCCGCGACGAGACGTGGCCCGCCGCTTTCGGCCGCGCCGGCTACACCACCTTCGTCAGCGGCAAATGGCACAACACCCCCGCCTCGATCCCGCTGAGCTTCCAGCGCGCCCGCTCGCTGTTCACCGGCGGCATGGTCAACCCGCTCAAGGCGCCGCTCTCTCATCTGGAAAACGGCCAGGTGGGCGCCGCCACCATCAGCCCCCAGCACGCCTGCGCCGCCTTCGCCGACGAAACCATCGCGTTTCTGCAGGAGAAACACTCCGCGCCTTTCTTCGCCTACCTGCCGTTCGACGGCCCCCACGATCCCCACATCGTGCCCGACGATTATCCCGTCCGCTATGACGCGGAAAAAATCCCCCTCCCCGCCAACTTCCTCCCGCAGCATCCCTTCAACAACGGCGAAATGACCATCCGCGACGAGCAGCTCCTCCCCTGGCCGCGCACCTCCGCCGACATCCGCCAAATGCTCGCCGACTACTACCGCTACATTTCCTACCTCGATATGTTGATCGGCCGCGTGCTCGACACCCTCGATGCGTCGCCCCACGCCGAAAACACCTTCGTCGTCTTCGCCGCCGACTCCGGCGTCGCCCGCGGCAGCCACGGCCTCATCGGCAAACAAAACCTCTACGAACACTCGATGCGCGTCCCGCTCATCATCGCCGGCCCCGGTCTTCCCGCGAACCAGCGCACCGACGCGCTGTGCTACCTCTTCGACGTCCTCCCGACCCTCGGCGCGCTGAGCGGCGTCACCGGCCCCAAGACCAGCGAAGGCCTCGACTTCAGCGCCACCCTGCGCAACCCCGCCACCCCCGCCCGCCCGGCGCTCCTCTTCGCCTACCAGAAAGTCCAGCGCGCCCTCCGCGACGACCGCTACAAACTCATCCGCTACCCGCAGGTCGACCGCACCCAACTCTTCGACCTCGTCGCCGACCCCGATGAGCGCACCGACCTCGCCGCCCGCCCCGAGCACGCCCCGCGCATCGCCGCGATGACCGCCGCCCTCGCCGCCGAGATGAAACGCCTCGACGATCCCGCCGAGCTCACCGTCGCATCCCCCCGCCCGGCCGCATGGTCACCGCCACCCGCCCGCGGCAAAAAGTGAGGTCGCCCACCGCCCGCCCCCGGACGCCCATCGCCCGACACGAAGCGCTCCTTCCCGGACCGTGGTGGCCAGTCCCGCGGTGGCGAAGACCGGCCGGTTTTGTTCGCGCTGCTTCGGCCCCGCCGGCGCCGTCCTCGTTTCGTCCTAAAAATGCCCGCCGGCGGATCGCGCGAAGACCGGACCGAAACGAGGGTTTGTCTCACCGACCATGGCCCCGCATAAGCCGTCGCTGGTGCGCCGGCCGCCGCGTTGGCCGGACCCGCCCCCCTCTATGCGATCACCCCACTCCCCCCTGCGTCTGCGCCCCGCTCTCGCGGTCGCACTTGCGATCCTTGGTTTGCCGCCAACGCGCGTGACGTCGGCCGCGGCCGAGACCCCGCGGCCCAACCTCGTCTACATCCTCGCCGACGACCTGGGCTACGGCGACGTGCAGGCGCTCAACCCCACGCGCGGCAAAATCAAAACCCCGCACCTCGACCGCCTCGCCGCGCAGGGCATGACGTTCACTGACGCCCACAGCGGTTCCTCCGTCTGCACCCCGACCCGCTACGGCCTGCTCACCGGCCGCTACGCCTGGCGCACCCGGCTGCAAAAAGGCGTGCTCGACGGCTCCGACGATCCGCCCCTCATCGCCGCCGACCGCCTCACGGTGCCCGCGCTGCTCAAACAGCACGGCTACACCACCGCCGCCCTCGGCAAATGGCACCTCGGCTTCACTTCGGAGCGGCCTGCCTCCGCCGTGGCCGCCGTGGCCGCCGCCGCACCCGCCGGCGAAGCCACGAAGAAAAAATCCAAAATGGGCGACGCCGGCCTTCCCGTCGGCTCGCGCATCATCGGCGGCCCGATCACGCGCGGCTTCGATTATTTCTGGGGCTGCTCCAACGCCCGCACGATGTCCGGCCTCATCGAAAACGACCGCGTCATCGAAAACCTCCCGCCCATCGAAATGCTCCCGCGCCTCGAGCGCCAGGCGGTCCGTTACATTGCCGACCACGCCGTCGCCGCGAAATCAGGAAAACCCTTTTTCCTCTACGTCCCGCTCACTTCCCCGCACACCCCGATCCTCCCCGCGCCCGAGTGGCAGGGCCAAAGCGGCCTCGGCGCCTACGGCGATTTCGTCCTGCAGACCGATGCCGTCGTCGGAAATATTCTCGCCGCCCTCGACGCCCACGGCCTCGCGGAGAACACCCTCGTCATCTTCACCGCCGACAACGGCTGCTCCCCCGCCGCCGGCACGCCCGCCCTCGAAAAGCAGGGGCACTTTGCCAGCGCGCAGTTCCGCGGCTACAAGGCCGACATCTGGGAGGGCGGCCACCGCGTGCCGTTTTTCGCCCGCTGGCCCGGGAAAATCAAACCCGCCTCCACCAGTACCCAACTCATCTGCCACGTCGACCTCCTCGCCACCTGCGCCGATCTCCTCGGCGCAAAGCTCCCTCCCTCCGCCGGCGAAGACAGCGTGAGCCTCCTCCCCGCGCTCCTCGGCCTCGACCGCGCTCCGCTCCGCGAAGCCGTCGTCCACCACTCGATCCAGGGCCTGTTTTCCCTCCGCCAAGGCCCCTGGAAACTCGCCCTCTGCCCCGGCTCCGGCGGTTGGGCCGCTCCCCTCGATGCCGCCGCGCGCCAAGCCGGCCTCCCCGAGATTCAGCTCTACGATCTCGCCGCCGATCCCGCCGAATCGAACAACATCCACGCCGAAAAACCCGCCGTCGTCGCCCGCCTCCGCGCGCTCCTCGCTCGTTACGTCGCCGAGGGCCGCAGCACGCCCGGCCCGCGCCAACCCAACGACGCCCCCATCGATCTCCTGAAAACCAAAGCCGCCGCCACCCCATGAACGTTCTCCCCACGCTCCGCTTCCTTTCGCAGCTCGCGCTCTCTCCGGCGCGCCTTCTCCCCCTCTCTCTTTCCCTCCTTCTCCCCCTCTCCGCCGCCGCGGCCGCGGCCGCCCACGCCACCAAACCCAACCTCCTCGTCATCCTCGCCGACGACCTCGGCTACGGCGATGTGCAGTGCTACAATCCCACGCGCGGAAAAATCCCCACGCCACACATCGACCGGCTCGCCGCCCAGGGCATGCGCTTCACCGACGGCCATTCCTCCTCCGGCGTCTGCTCGCCCACCCGCTATACGCTGCTCACCGGGCGCTATCACTGGCGCACCAAGTTGCAGAGCGGCATCGTCGGGGTGTTTGGCGAGCCGTTGATCGCGCCGGACCGCATGACGATCGGCACCCTCGCGCAGCAACACGGCTACCGCACGGCCGCGATCGGCAAGTGGCATCTCGGCTGGGACTGGCCCATCGCCCCGGCGCAGCGCCCGCTGTTCCAAGCGCCGCGCCCAGCCGCCAAAGCCGGCGCCGCCGCACCGGCCACCGCTTCGCTCTCCCCCAGCCCCGCGCATCTGGCCGCGTGGCGCGAAGTCTTCGCGAAACCCATCGCGGGCGGCCCGATCACGCGCGGCTTCGACACCTACTTCGGCACCGACGTCCCCAATTGGCCGCCCTTTTGCTTCATCGAAAACGACCGCACGCTCGGCCTCCCCTCCGAGTTTCTCCCCGCCCCCCGCCGCGTAAAAAATCAGGCCAGCTTGCCCGGTCCCGCGCTCCCGGACTGGCAGCTCGAAGGCATTTTACCCGCCCTGGCCGACCGCGCCGTCGCCTTCATCACCGCTGCCGCCACGCGGCCCGAGCCGTTCCTCCTCTACCTCCCGCTCACCTCGCCCCACACGCCCGTCTCCGTAAACAAAGAATGGCAGGGTCGGAGCGGCCTCAATCTTTACGCCGACTTCGTGATGGAGACCGACGCCGTCGTCGGCCGCGTGCTCGCCGCCTTGGAGCAGAGCGGCGCCGCCGCCAACACCCTCGTCATCTTCACCTCCGACAACGGCTGCGCGCCCTCCATCGACGTCGCCGGCCTCGAAGCGATGGGCCACTACCCGAGCGGGCCCTTGCGCGGCTACAAGGCCGATGCGTGGGAAGGCGGCCATCGCGTGCCGTTCATCGTCCGCTGGCCCGGGCAGGTGACCTCCGGCAGCGTGTGCGACCAACTCGTCCAGCAGTCCGATCTGCTGGCCACCTTCGCCGCCGCGCTCGGCACCAAGCTCCCGGACAACGCCGGCGAAGACAGCGTGAGCCTCCTGCCCTTGCTCAAAGGCGATCACCGCCCCGTGCGCGAGCACGCCGTCAGCGCGTCCATCCAAGGCACGCCCGCCGTCCGCCACGGTTCGTGGAAATACATTCCCGCCCCCGGTTCCGGCGGCTGGGCCAAAGGCGGCGACCCAGCGCAGCCCGTACAACTCTACCATCTCGCCGACGACCTCGGTGAATCCAAAAACCTCGCCGCCGCCCTGCCCGACAAAGTCGCCGAGATGAAAGCCGTGTTGGAGAAACTCATCACCGCCGGTCGCAGCACGCCCGGTGCGCCACAGCGAAACGACGTCGAAGTGAAACGCTATCCCGCCAAGGCCGTCGTCGCGCCGAAGCAGAAGGCGAAGTAGTCCGTCGCGGCTTTTCGCCCGCGCCCATTCCAAGAATTTCCCCAATCCGTTTGTCTCCCCGTTATCTATCCCAAATAACCCTCTCAGCCCCGGCAAAGAAAGCCGGCTTACAAACCAGAATCCCCATGCAACGCCTGCTCCGCTCCCTCTCTCTCCTGCTCTCCTTTTCCGCCGCAGCGGCCGCCGCCGCCAGCGCCGCGAAGCCCAACATCCTTTTCCTCTTCGCCGACGACCAGCGCGCCGACACCATCGCCGCCCACGGCAACGCGCACATCAAGACGCCCGTCATCGACGGCCTCGCCCGCAACGGCGTCAGCTTCCGCAACAACTACGTCTTCGGCGGCAACAGCGGCGCCGTCTGCGTGCCGAGCCGCGCCATGCTCCACACCGGAAAAACCTGGTTCGCCATGAACACCCAGACGCTCGCCGGCGAGAAACTCATGGGCGAACTCCTCGGCGAGCACGGCTACACCACCTTTGGCACCGGCAAATGGCACAACGGCCAGCCCTCCTGGCTCCGCGCCTTCCAGCACGGCGAGAGCGTGATGTTCGGCGGCATGTCCGATCACACCCAGGTCCCGCTCCACGACCGCACCGCCGACGGCAAACTGGCCGGCCCGCGCCTCGGCAACGGCTTCTCCACCGAGCTGTTCACCGACGCCGCGATCAAGTTTATCGACCAACATGACACGGCCGCGGGCACGAAGCCGTTCTTCTGCTACATCGCCTACACCGCTCCCCACGATCCGCGCCAGCCCCCGCCCGGCTTTCCCGCCAACTACACCTCCCGCCCGCCTCTCCCGAAAAACTTTCTCCCGCAGCTCCCCTTTGACAACGGCGCCATGACCGGCGGTCGCGACGAAAACCTCGGCGCCTGGCCCCGCACCGAAGCGATGATCCGCGACCAGCTCGCCGAATACTACGCGATGGTCGAACACCTCGACGCCCAGATCGGCCGCCTCCTCGCCACCCTCAAAGCCCGCGGCCTCGCCGACAACACGATCATCGTCTACGCCGCCGACAACGGCCTCGCTCTCGGCAGCCACGGCCTCCTCGGCAAACAGAGCGTCTTCGAACACTCGATGCGCACCCCGTTCATCATCGGCGGTCCCGGCATCCCCAAAAACAAATCCGTCCAAGCCTTCACCTACCTCTTCGATATTTTCCCCACGCTCTGCGAACTCACCGGCGTCACGCCTCCCGCCGGCGCCTTCGGCGAGAGCGTGCGCCCCCTCTGGACCGGCGCCAAGCCCGCCCTCCGCGACACCGTTTTTCTCCCCTACATCCAGGTCCAACGCGCCGTGCGCGACGAACGCTGGAAACTGATCCGCTATCCGAAACTCGGTTACAGCCAGCTCTTCGATCTCCAAACCGACCCCAACGAAACCCGCTCGGTCTACGACGACCCGGCCCACGCCGCCCACATCGCGCGCCTCACCACCGCGATGAAAACCTGGCAGCAAAAAGTCGGCGACACCCTGGTCCTCAACGAAACCAGCACCCCGCCCCCGCTGATCGATCTCACCGGCAAAGAACGCAAAACCGACCAATGGCAGCCCGAGTGGATCGTGAAAAAATACTTCGATCCGGCCAAATAGCGCGGCCGCTCACGGTCCGCTTTCTCAACCCTCGACCCTTCCTCCGAGGTGGAGCGCGTTGACCCAACGCGCTTTCTCAACCACCCACGTCCGCTGCCCGCCCAAAAACCCCGCCGACCACCGCCCAGGCGCATCTCCGTTTTCTGGAAACCGCCTCAAACCCAGGGGCCGGAAAGTCCGTGCAACGTGGCCTGGGCTTTCCAGCCCATGTCGGGGCGCCGGAAAAGTCAGATGCGCCCCCCACTCCGGGGCACCTCGACACGTTGCAGCACGACGCGAAGCTCACAATCACCGGCCTCCAGAAAACCCCCGCCAAATCCCCCCGCGCACGCGAGCGTGGGAACCCCTCCGCCGTTCCGCACACCGCCCCCATGACCGAAATTATTTTTGAAGTACGTGAGGACGAAGGGATCGGCGCCTATGGGGCGACCGCCCTCGGCCACACCATCGCCGCCCAGGGTGCGACGCGGGGAGAACTGCGCGACCTGGTGCGCGACGCCGGGCAATGTCCCTTCGGCGACGGCGTGCCCGGCGAGATGCCCCACATCGTCCGGCGCCACTTCGGGCGCGACGAGATGCTCGCGCTGTGAGAGTCAGCCGCCAGCTCTCCCGGGCCGGACGTGGGCCGCGCGTGGCGCGTGCGGGGCGACGAGCGCGGGCGGCAAGACGGCTCGCACATCCGGCGGACAACCGAGGTCAGCCGCACGCATCACGTCACGGTGCCCAACCACAAGCCACGGAACGTTGGCACGCCGCTCGGCGGCGTGCTCGAGCCCGTCGCCGCGCATCACCGCCTCACGATCGAGGCACGACTCGCTCAGCTCGGCTTGTAGGGGACCAGCCAAAAGGGCCAGGGGTGAACGATTGCCCGCCTCGGCTAAGCGCGGCGCCTCTCCGCGTCACTTCGTCGATCGTTCGCACC
>CAJAYO010000938.1 GCA_903948415.1 uncultured Opitutia bacterium
GCGACATTGGAGCCGCGTTTGGGACTGGGCGGGAGGGCGACGCGGGTGGCGACGTTGCCGAGCTGCACGGTTTCGCTGAGCGGACCTGCATAGTGGAAGCCCGCGCTGGTGCGACCACCGGTGAGAATGGCGTCGACCCACGCGTGGTGGTGGTTGAGGCCCTTGATGTCTTTCGGATAAACGAAGCCGGTGAAATTTTCCACGGGGTAGAGCCGGGGGCCGCCGACGTGCGGGAGCACGAGATTGCCCTTTTCGCCGATGAACAGCGAACCGTGCTGGGGCAGGTCGAGCTCGGGCGGGAGTTGCGCGAGCTGGCGACTGGGGCGGAGACCGCCGTCGCTCCACGTCAGCGGGAGCGTGGGCCCGGCGGTGAAGGCGGTGCCGGGGAAAACGTAACGGACGGTCTCGAGCGTGGGCCAGATGTGGCGGTTGATGCCGCTGTGGTCGGCGGAGACCGTCAGCGGGGCGGTGAGGCCGAGCGCGGTGAAGACCGGATCGAAGATGTGGGCGCCGAAATCGCCGAGCGCGCCGCTGCCGAAATCCTGCCAGTCGCGCCACGCGAACGGGTGATAGACCCGGGGCGCGAAGGGCCGGTGCGGCGCGCCGCCGAGCCAGAGATCCCAGTCGACGCCCTGGGGCACGGGGCCGGAGGCGGGCGGCTCGAGGAGGCGCGTGCGCTCGTTGCCGGTGAAGGCGAGCCACGAGTGAACCTCCTTCACCTTGCCGATCACGCCATCGCGAATGAGGCGCGTGGCGAGGCGGTATTCGACCGACGAGTGGATCTGGTTGCCCATCTGCGTCACGACGCCGGTCTTCTCCGCCCAGAGGCGCAACTGGCGGCATTCCCACACGGTGTGGGCGAGGGGTTTTTCGCAGTAGACGTGCTTGCCGCGGCGCATCGCCTCGACGGCGGCGAGCGCGTGCAGGTGGTCGGGCGTGGCGACGATGACGGCGTCGACGGTGTCGCCGAGTTTTTCGAGCATCGCGCGAAAGTCCGCGAAGTGCGGCGTGCCCGGATGGTCGGCGTCGGCCTTGGCGAAATTGGCCTGATCGATGTCGCAGAACGCGACGAACTTCGCCTTGGGGTGGGAGGCGAGGCTGTGGAGGTCGGCATAGCCGCGGGCGCTGACGCCGATGGCGGCGAGCTGGAGGCGGCTGTTGGGCTGGGCGGCGCGCAGGACGGCCGGGAACCCGAGCGCGGCGCCGGCGAGCGCGGTGTGTTGCAGGAAGGAGCGGCGGGTCGTCGGCGCGGGAGCGGGGGTGGGGGGCATGGGGCGGAGAGGGCTGGCGAACGGGAGCGGGGGCGTGGGCGGGCCACGGGTGGGGCGGGAGACTTCAGTCGCGACGAGGGGGCAGACGCAAGCCCGGGCGGGCTCACTTCCACCGCACCACCGCGGTCACCGGATAATGATCGGACGGGTAGCGGCCGTCCTTGGACGTGCGGTCGATGGCGGCGGCCGTGGCGACGAAGTGGTCGGTGTGGAAAATGAAATCGATGCGCGAGCCCTGGGTGGTGCCTTTGAAGCCATTGAAGCTGGCCTCGTCGGGGCCGCGGGTCGGGTGCACGGCGCGGAAGGCGTCGGTCCAGCGAATCGCGCCGGGGGTCGTGGGCTTCACGAAGACGGCGTAGGCGGGATTGTCCTCGTTGATGTTGAGGTCGCCGGTGAGCAGCGCGGGTACGCCGGCGGCGATCACGGAGACGCGTTGCGAGATCACTTTGCTGGCTTCCTGGCGGGCGATCTTGCCGACGTGGTCGAAGTGGGTGTTGGCGTAGACGAACTCTTGGCCTGTCGCAATTTCGCGGAGACGCACCCAGGAGCAGAGGCGGGTGAGCGCGGCGTCCCAGGATTTGCTGCCGGGGATTTCCGGGGTTTCCGAGAGCCAGAAGTTGCCGGAAGCGACGGCGGTGAAGCGGGATTTGCGGTAGCCGATATTCGACCACTCCCCTTTGCGCTGGCCGTCGTCGCGGGCGACGCCGCTGAAGCCGTAGTCCGTCAGGCGCGCGGTGATGGCGTCGTGTTGAGCGGCGAGGACTTCCTGGAAGCCGATGAGGTCGGGGCCGTAGGCGGCGATGGTGGCGAAGAAGAGCTCGGTGCGTTGGGGCCAGGCGTTTTCGCCGTCGCGGGCGTTCGAGTTGCGGACGTTGAACGACATCACGCGCAGCGGTTCGGCGGCGGTGAGGGCGGTCGTGAGGAGCAGGAACAGCAGGGGGCGGAGCAGCGGGTGCATGGGGGGGACGTTGTGGGGCGGGGGGCGGGGCGTGGCAACGTTTGGCGGGGCGCGGTGTCCGGGCCCGGGGCGCAGACAAAAAAGAGGCCGCGGCGGCCGGACGCCCGGCCACCGCGGCCTCGGTCCCACCACCGAACCCACGACGGACCCTGACCTAAAAGGGGGTGGGGTGGGGAAGGTTCAGAAAAGGGTATAGGCGATGTTCACGCCGGCGGTGACGATCGAAACCATGCTCATGAGCTTGATGAGAATGTTGAGGCTGGGCCCGGCGGTGTCCTTGAACGGATCGCCGACGGTGTCGCCGATGATGGCGGCCTTGTGGGCGGCGGAGCCTTTGCCGCCGTGATGGCCTTCCTCGATGTATTTCTTGGCGTTGTCCCAGGCGCCACCGGAGTTGGCCATGAAGACGGCGAGCACGAAGCCGGTGGAGAGGGCGCCGCCGAGGAGGCCGAAGACGCCGGGGACGCCGAAGACGAGGCCGGTGGCGATCGGGATGACGACGGCGAGGAGGGAGGGGACGATCATCTCGCGTTGCGCGCCGGCGGTGGAGATCGCGACGCAGCGGGCGTAATCGGGCAGGTCGGTGCCGAGGAGAATGCCGGGCTTGGCTTTGAA
>CAJAYO010000939.1 GCA_903948415.1 uncultured Opitutia bacterium
GATCTCGTAGATTTCGACGAGGGCGACGCCGGTGGTGGTGTTTGAGCCGGAGACTTGGACGGAGTAGCCGCCGGGGGCGTGGGTGGTGAGGAGGGCGGCGTCTTTCGACGGGGCGGGAGGGCGACGGAGCGCGAGCGAGCTCGCGGCCTACGGGACTTCATAGACTTCGACGAGGGCGACGCCGGTGGTGGTGCTGACGCCGGAGACTTGGACGGAGTAGCCGCCGGGGGCGAGAGTGGTGAGGAGCGCGGCGTCGCGGGAAGTGCTGGGGAGGGCGAAGGCGCCGACGGTGGTGAAGGCGGCGGTGAGGGCGGTGGCTTGGGCGGGGACGGCGGACCAGTTGTCGTTTTCGGCGAGTTTCGCGGAGGAGGAATTGAAGAGGGTGAGTTGGGGATCGGCGACGGTGCCGGGGACGCCGAAGGCGCCGAGGGTGGGGCCGACGGCGCGGATCAAGACCTTGGTGGTGGTGCCGCCACCGAGGACGAAGCCGACGGTGAGGCCGGTGCCGAGGTGTTTGCGGACGGAGACGTTGACGAGGCGGGGCGTCGCGAGCGTGAAGGCGGTGGTGGCGGTCGCGTCGTAGAGTTCGGCGATGACGAGGCCGGTGCCGGCGCCGTTGCCGGCGGCGGAGACGGCGACGGAGTTGTCGCGGGTCAGGATGCTGGCGGTGGCCGCGGCATCTTTCGAGAGCGGGCCGCTGTAGGGGAAAGCGCCGACGGCGGCGAGGGCGGCGGTGAGGGCGGGCGAGCCGCCCCAGTTGTCGTTTTCGCCGGTCTTGGTGGAGCCGGCGAAGAGTTCGAGTTTGGGATCGTCGAGGGTGCCGGCGACGCCGAGGGCGGCGAGGGACGGACCGGCGGCGCGGATGATGAGGGGCTTGGCGCCGGCGGTGGCGGCGCCGCCGACGACATAGCCCATCGTGAAGGTGTCGGCGGGGGTGGCGAGGGAGGTGAGGACGGAGAGATTGATGAGGCGGCCGGGGTTGGCGGCGGCGGCGAGGGCGACGGCGGCGGCGGGGCTGGTGACGGAGCCGTTGGGGGTGGAGACGGTGAGGGTGTAGCTGCCGCTCTGCGCGGTGCCGACGGCGGCGACCGAGTAGGTCGGGGTGTTGGCGCCGGGGATCGGGCGGCCGTCCTTGTTCCACTGATAAAAGAGGGCGCCCTGGCCGATGGCGGTGGCGGAGAGGGTGAGGGCGGCGTTGGCCGCGAGCGTGACAGACTGCGGGGCGGCGGTGATGACGGGAAGATCGACGGCGGCGCGGCCGAGGTGGCGGACGTTTTGGCGGTATTGGGGCCAGGGGCCGGTGCCGGCGTAGGCGCCGATGTCGAAGGCGTAGAGTTTCGAATCGTTACTGGCGAGGTAGAGGGTGGTGCCGAAAATCACGGGGCTCGAGCGGAGGTATTGGGCGGTGTCCCAGGTGCGTTTGAGGGTGCCGCCGGGGTAGAGCGCGTAAAGTTTTCCGTCGTAGGCGCCGATGTAGATGACGCCGTTGCTGTCGACGGCGGGGCTGGAGGCGAGGATGGGGCCGCCGGTGGTATAGGTCCAAAGGGGCTCGCCGGTGGCGGCGTCGAGGGCGTGGACTTTGCGGTCGGTGGCGCCGAGGTAGACGGTTGTGCCGTCGCTGCTGAGGCACGGGGAGCTGCTGATCCCGTTGGTGACGGTGACGCCGGCGTAGACCCAGCGTTGGACGCCGGCGGGAGTGAGGGAGATGACGCGGGAGGTGCTGTAGGTGGCGAGGTAGATGTTGCCGGCGGCGTCGAGGGCGGGGGTGGCGAGCATGTCGCCGCCGGTGGCGAATTTCCAGCGGAGGGTGCCGTTGGGGTTGAGGGCGTAGAGGTTCTTGTCGACAGAGCCCTGATACACGGTGCCGTCGGGGGCGATGATGGCGGCGGTGTAATAGCTGCCGACGTTGCCGACGTTGTAGCTCCACTTGACGGTGCCGTCGGCGGAGCTGAGGGCGTAGAGACTGCCGTTGGTGTGATGGGTGTAGAGGGTGCCGTCGGCGGCGAGGGCGGGGGCGAAGGAGGTGCTGCCGGTGCCGAGGGCGCGTTGCCAGCGGACGGTGCCGGCGGGGGTGAGGGCGGTGACATTGCCGTCGAAGGCGCCGAAGTAGATCATGCCGTCGGGGCCGATGGCCGGGGTGGCGAGGTCCATGCTCGCGCCGGCGGCGTAGGTCCATTTCAGCGAGCCGTCGGGGTTGACGGCGTAGACGCGGCTGTCGGGGGAGGTGGTGCCGAGGTAGAGGGTGCCGTCGGGGCCGACGGAGACGGAATTGGTGACGAGGGAGCCGTCGGTGCTGAGTTGCCAGAGGGAGTCGGTCACGGAGACGGTGACGAGGCCGCGGCTGGTGGGGTTTTTGGTGTCCACCTGGAAGTAATACGTGGTGCCGGCGGTGGCGGCGACGGTGCAGCGGCTGTCGCTGTTTTGGATGGTGGCGGAGAGGTCGGTGTCGTCGTTGGCGGCGACGAGGGCGAGGTTGGCGAGGGAGGAGCCGGTGTAGACGGCGAGGAGGGTGTTGAAGTCGAAGGTGAAGGCGGAGACCTGGAAGCGGCCGGTGCGGGGGGCGGTCCATTTGTACCAGAGGGAGGCGCCGCCGGCGAAGCCGAGGATGCGGGGTTCGGTGGGCTCGGTGGTGGCGGAGTTGTTACGGGCGGTGGACTGGGCGCTTTCGCCGGCGAGCGGGGTGGCGTTGGCGAAGTGGTCGTTGGCGGGGGCGGGGGAGATGCTGAGCTGGGCGTAGCCGCTGGTGTTGGTTTTGCCGGAGACGGCGATGATGTACGAGGCGAGGGCGGTGACCGGAAAAGCGACGCGGCTGGTGACGGTGGTGCCGTAGTTGTCGTTGGAAGTGACGGGCACAAGGGTCGCGAGGGTGCTGCCGGTGAAGATATCGAGGGTGGTGTCGAAGTCGCTGCCGGCGGTGTCGACGACGACGGTGCCGGTGGCGGGGGCGATCCAGAGCCACCAGAGGCTGGCGCCGGCGTCGTCGGTGCCGGCGTGGCCGGGTTCGCCGGGTTCGATGGTCGCGCCGCGGTTGTTGGAGCGGAGGGTGAGGGTGGTGCCGGTGATGATGGCGCGGTCGGTGAAGTCGTCGTTGAAGGGGCGGTTGGTGGTGGAGGTGAGGGCGCGGGCGAGGTTGAGGCGGCCGTTGGTCTGGGCGCGGCCGGCGAGGGCGGACTTGAGTTCGGTGCCGCGGAGGAGGCGGTTGATGCGTTCGCGGTAGGTGTCGTTGGGGAACTGGGCGCGGAGGAGGACCATGGCGCCGGCGACGTGGGGTGCGGCCATCGACGTGCCGCTGCGGGCGACGATGCCGGTGGGGTTGGTGAAATCGGCGGAGACGATGGCCGTGCCGGGGGCGAAGAGTTCGACGGTGGCGCCGTAGTCGGAGGACGAGCTGAAGGTGTCGGTGGGGCCGGAATTGCCGACGGAGAGGATGTTGTCGAGGAGGTAGCCGGCGGGATAAAACGGGGAGGCGTCGTTGCTGACGCCGTTGTTGCCGGCGGCGGCGACGACGACGATGCCGGCGTCGCGGGCGGTGCGGAGGGCGGTGTAGAACGTCTGGGAGAAGGTCGTGCCACCGAAGCTGCAGTTGATGACGTGGGCGCCATGGGCGATGGCGTAGTCGACGCAGGCGGCGCTGTCGCTGGTCGTGGAGATGCCGTCGGCCCCGGCATTTTTCAGCACCATGAGCTGGGTGCGCCAGACGACGCCGGCGGTGCCGAGGCCGTTGTTGCCGGAGGCGCAGAGGATGCCGGCGACATGGGTGCCGTGACCGGTGTTGTCGGTGATGTCGCCGGAGCGGTTGCCGCGGAGGAAGCGGGCGCCGTTGACGTCGCCGAAGGTGGGGGTGGGATTGACCCAGAGGTTGGGGGCGAGGTCGACGTGGTCGGGGCGGACGCCGTTGTCGATGAGGGCGACGATGACGTTGGGGGCGTCGTGCAGGATGTCCCAGCCGGGGATGGCCTTGATGTCGGCGCTCGGGGTACTGCCGGTGAGCTGGAGGCCGGTGTTGCTGAGGCCCCATTGGCTGGGGAAGCCGGGATCGTTCGGGATGATCTGGGCCGTCATCAGGTAGTCGGGCTCGACGAACTCATAGCGGCCGGTGGCCCGGAGGCGGGCGACGGCGTCGGAGGCGGATTCGTCGGGCGCGAGGGCGATGACGCGGAGGTCGCCGAAGCGGGCGAAGCGGTCGCGGACGCGGATGTTTTCCCGGGCCTCGGCGGCGTCGACGGTGGCGCGTTGGCGGGCGAGGGGTTTGGCGAGGATGAGGTGGTCGCTGAAGCCCTGGGCGCGCTCTTTGGCGGAGAACTTATCCGGAGGTGCGGTCGGGGCGGCGTGGGCGGAGAGCGCGAGCAACAGGGAGACGGCCGAGGCGACAAGCGAGGCTACGACGCGGATGAAAGCGGAGCAGAGGTAACGCATAGGAAACGGGGGTTGTCCTGAGCGACCGTAGGGTGGCAGGCAACGAACCCGGCACAAGGTCCAATGCGGAGGGCAAGGTAGGAACCCTAGTCGGCCGGGAGGGCCGGCGCGCGTCGGCGGAGCGCCGGGCGGACGGGCGGCGGGGGCGAAGCCGGGGGAAATTGGATACGGCGGGGGAACCGGCCGGCCGGAGGGAAGGCGGCGGGCCGGTCAGGGCACCTCGTAGACTTCGACGAGGGCGACGCCGGTGGTGGTGGCGACGCCGGAGACCCGGACGCTGTAGCCGCCGGGGGCGAGGGTGGCGAGGAGCGCGGCGTCCTTGGAGGCAGGCGGGAGGCCGAAGGCACCGACCTGGGCGTAGGCGGCGGTGAGGGCGGCGGTGCCGCCCCAGTTGTCGTTTTCCCCGATTTGGGCGGAGGCGCCGTTGAAGAGGGCGAGCTGGGGATCGGCGACGGTGTCCGGGACGCCGAAGCCGCCGAGCGTCGGGCCGACGGCGCGGATGAGAATAGTTTTTGAGCCGGTGCCGCCGACGGTGAAACCCATGGTCACGCCGCTGCCGAGGTGTTTGCGGACGGAGACGTTGAGGAGGCGGGGGGTGGCGGCGGTGTAGGCGGCGACGGGGGTCGCGTCGTAGATTTCGGCGATCACGGTGCCGGTGCCGGTGCCGACGGCGGAGACGGAGACGGAGTTGTCGCGCGTGGCGATGCGGGTGGCGATGGCGGCGTCTTTGGAAAGCGGAGACGCGTAGGGGAACGCGCCGACGGCGGCGAGGGCGGCGGTGAGGTCGGCGGAGCCGCCCCAGTTGTCGTTTTCGCCGGTCTGGGTGGCGGCGAAGAGTTCGAGCTTGGGGTCGGCGAGGGTGCCGGGGACGCCGAGGGCGCCGAGGGACGGGCCGGCGGCGCGGATGACGAGGGGTTTGAGGGCGCCGGGCGCGCCGCCCCCGAGGACGTAACCGAGGGTGAAATTGTCGCCGGGGGCGGAGATTTCGGTGAGGATGGAGAGATTGATGAGGCGGGCGGGGTTGGCGGGATCGCCGGCGACGATGGGGTTGACGGACGCGATGGGGCCCCACTCGAGGGGATAGGCGTCGAAGAGGACGCCGCGGGCCTGGAGGCCGAGGGCGTTGGTGGACGACGGGGTGAGGGAGAACGTCGAGCCGGCGGCGGCGGCGACGGGCGTGCCGGTGGTGGCGGTTTGGACGCCGGTGAGGGTGAGGTTGTCAACGAACCAGCCGACGGTGTTGGTGCCGGCGGCGGTGTAGGCGGAGCCGGCGGGGTCGATGGTGAAGGCGAGGCGGACGCGGATGGTGCGGCCGGCGAACGAGCCGAGGGCCACGGTGCGGGCGGTGAACGCGGCGTCGGTGGGGGCGGGCGTGGCGGTGCCGGTGGGGGAGGTGCCGGCCTGCGTGTAGGTGTCGACCCAGGACGCGCCGTCGTCGGCGGAGACCTGAACGCGGGCGGTCTGGATCGCGGTGGCGATGCCGAGGCGGCTCAGGAAGGCGAGGGTCGCGCCGTTGCCCACGAGAAAGGTGTCGGGCAGCGTGAGGAACTGCGTCGAGCGCGGGTTCGTGTGCGAGAGGCGGTAGGACGCGGAGCCGGCGCCGGTGAAGGCGGACTGGACGACGGGGGGCAGACCCGGAGTGGTGGTCGCGACGAGACCGTCGAGGCCGGACTCGGCGTCGTAGACTTTGGCGAAATGGGCGAGGGCGACGGTGCGCCATTCGAAGGAGCCGGCGAAGGCCGGTTTCGCGACGGTATAGGCGTTGGCCCGGCCGATCCCGGGGGAGGCGGGGCCGGTGACGGCGACGGGGACGGCGTCGGGGCCGGCGACGTCGGGGTCGAAGACGGTGACGGAGTAGGTGATCGGGGGAAGGGTGTTTCCGGATACGCGGATGCCGGTGACGGTGACGCCGTAGGTCACGTCGGCGGTGGGGCGCGGGTGGCCGTCGGAGGCGGCGGTGGAAAGGTTGTCGTAGACCCAGACGAGGGTGTTTTCGCCGGCGGTGGTGGCGGGGTCCTGGCTTTCGAGGCGCACGGGAAGGGCGACGCCGTCGCGGGTCATCGTGACGGTGGCGGCGGTGAGGGCGGCGCCGGGATAGGAGAGGGACCAGCGGGGGAAGACGAGGGGGTGGGGAGCGTAGCCCGGGGCGGGGTAGGCGACGTAGGGTTCGCGCGTGGCGGGGCGGGTGGGAAGGGCGTTGGGGTCGACGATCCAGTTGGCGTGCACAGCCGGATAGGTCACGCCGTCGCCGGGGACGTCGCCGACGCCCATTTCGCGGGTGTGGGGGTAGAGCAGCCAGCGGCGATGGCCGACGCGGAAGTTGGTGCCGAGTGCGACGGTGCCGCGGCCGTCGTCGTCCTGGACGAGCGCGGTGATGGCGGCGGCGCCGGTGAGGCCCTGGGCGAGGTTGGAGGCGGCGGCGGAGTCTTTACCGTCGACGGTGTAGTAGGTCCAGGCGGTGGGGATGCCGGTGTGGCGGAGTTCGCGGTTGACGCTCATCATGAGGGCCGTCTGCTGGTTTTTCGCGGAGTAGGACGGGTTGAGCGTGATGCCGGCCGGGACGCCGGCCATGGCGCGGAAGAAATTGATCCGGAGGAGGGCGGCGTCCTTGAAGGCGGCGGAGGTGGTGCCGGCGGCGGCCACCGCGGTCGAGCCGGTGTAGCTGCCGGTCCAGCCGAGCGGAATATTTTCGGAGGCCGAGTAGATCGTGCGATAGAACTGGCGGACCTCTTCGCGCGAACGCGGGTTGACGGTGAGGGGCGCGGCGGCGGGGAGGGTGGCGGGGGCGAGGAGGAGCGCTGCCAGGACGAGGGCGAAAAAGGACACGGGTTGAGTCGTGCAGGGGGAGGCGCGGTGCAGAGGAGCGGCAAGTCGCATGGGAAAATCGGTGAAGGAGAGCGGTGGGCGGTGCAAAGGCGGTGGGACTAAGCGGGCCGGGAACGGGACCCAGGTACGGCGCGCGCGGGGCGCGGATCAAGGGCGGGGGCGGAACGTGGGCGGCTTCGGCCGGAATCGCGAATGGAAAATGGGGGGTGGGCCGTGGGGCAGAGAGGCGGGGGATGACGGTGCGGGAAGGTGGGTGGGGCCGGGCCATGCGCCGGAAAGTCCGGGAGCGGGCCAGCGGGTGCGGAATCGTGGTCGGGCCGGGTGAGGCGGCAAGCGACGGCGGCGGGATGGGGGCTGAGGGTGGTCGGCGGTTGAAAGCCGCCGCTCCGGAGTGGGGGCGGGGCGGAGGCCCGCCCTACTGGGCGAGCCAGGCGGCGAGGTCGGCGTCGGCGAGGAGGTTGGTGCCGAACTGGTATTCGGGGGCGAGGAGGCTGGCGTAGGAGGGTTCGAGGAAACGCTGGCAGTGCAGGATGACGCGGGCGCGCTGGCCGGGGGCGCGGACGAGGCGGCCGAGGGCCTGGTTGACGCGGGTGATACCGGGAATCTGATACACGCGGCGGAAGGCCTGTTCGCGGGTGAGGCCGGCGCGGGTGGCCTCGTCGAGGCGGGCGCGCTGGATCGCGTTGACCTCGGGGAGCGCGGGGCCGACGACCATCGCGTGGGTGATGCGGCCGCCGAGGGCGTCGATGCTCTCGGCGAAACTGGAGCCGAGGACGAGGAAGAGGG
Source organism: uncultured Opitutia bacterium (assembly GCA_903948415.1). Classification (GTDB taxonomy): domain Bacteria; phylum Verrucomicrobiota; class Verrucomicrobiia; order Opitutales; family Opitutaceae; genus GAS368. Next base: position 8,029 of record CAJAYO010000939.1, read on the forward strand.
CGTCGGCGAAGGCGAGGGATTCGTCGACCCAGGCGGATTGGGCGGCGAGGTCGCGGAGTTTGGGCTGGAGGGCGACGCGGAGGGGGAAGGCGCGGTCGAGCGCGGAGGCGACGGACTCGGCGTAGGCGTAGGACGGGAAGAACACGGCGACGCAGGGGGAGGGCGCGACGGAGGAGTTGAGCGTGGCGGGTGGAGCGCTGAGAGAATGAGAAGCGGAGGCGTGGAGGGCGGCGACGGTGGCGGCGGTGGTGGCGAAGTGGCGCGAGCGGTGTTGGAAGGTGGTGTCGACGCGGGCGTCGACGGCGACGTCGTAGGCGGCGTCGCGCCAGGGGGTGTGGGCGCGCAGGTGCACGGCGCCCGCGGCGGGCGCCGAGGTGGGCGGCGAAGTTGCGAGCTGAGAGCTGAGCGTTGCAGGCGCGAGGCCGATGGCGGTGGTGAAGGCGTCGGTGGGGGTGAGGGTCGCGCTGGCGAAGACGGCGCCGCCGAACGAGCGGAGGGTTTCGCCGATGGCATCCGCGGCATCGATACAGGTGAAATGGAGTTCGGCGGGGCGCGGCGTCCACAGGAGCTTTTTCAGCACGGGGGCGGCGAGCCATTCCGCGAGCTGCGGGGCCTGCCAGAGAATTTGGGAGAGCTGGGGGCCGAGGGCGGACGGATCGGGGGGCGTGACGGAGAGCTGGTCGGCGATCTTGGCGAGGGTGTCGGCGGCGTCGGCTTCGAGGGCGGGGTCGAGGACGGCGACGGGTTGGAGGGCGGCGAGGAGGTGGGTCCAGCTCTCCCAGGCGCGGACGAGGGCGGGGGGCGAGCGGAGGTGGTCGAGTTCGGCGAGGACGGCGCGGGCGTCGTCGGCGCGGGCCGAGTGGGAGTGGGCGTCGGCGACGCGGGCGGGGAGGTTGTGGGCTTCGTCGAGGAGGAGGAGGGTGCGGGCGGGGTCGAAGCCGGGCTGGTTGAAGAAGAGGGAGCGGTTGGCGGGGGCGAAGACGTAGTTGTAGTCGCCGATCCAGACGTCGTTGAAGGCGAGGGCGGCGCGGGTGATTTCGTAGGGGCAGAGGCGGGCGTCGCGGCCGGCGGCGCGGAGGGTGTCGAGGTCGCGGGCGTGGTGTTCGTCGAGGTAGAAGCGGGCGAGGCCGCTGGCGGGCCAGCGGGCGGCGAGGTTGTCGAGGTAGGAGCAGGATTCGCGGACGCAGTGGAAGACGGGGTTGATGCAGTGCTCGGCTTTGTTGCGGACGTGCCAGACGGTGACGGGCGGGCCGGCCGGGGCGGCGGGCGGCGCCGCCGTGGGCCGTTGCAAGGCGGAGGTGGCAGGGGGGGAGGCGGCGAGGCCGGCGGAGGGGGCCAGTTCACCGTTAGACTTTTCAGTTCGGCCTGGCGGCGATGACGGATCAGGCGTCATGGCGGCGAGGGTGCGGACGACCTGGAGTTGGCCGGTGGATTTGCTGGTGAGGTAGAGGGCGCGGTCGAAGTGGCCGGAGCGGAGCTGGCCGAGGGCGAATTCGAGGAGGACGCCGGTTTTGCCGAAGCCGGTGGGGGCTTCGAAGAGGACGAGCGGGTGGCGTTCGAAGGTCGCGGTGAGATCGCGCTGCGTCGTTTCCTGGCCGGGGCGCGGGGTGGCGAAGGGCGGCCGGAACCGGAGGTGGCGGAGGCGTTCGCGGGCGCGGAGGCGGAGGTGGAGGAACTCGGCGATGCGTTCGAGCTGGGCGCGGAAGAGGGCGTCGTCGGCGGAGGTGAGCGGGACGGTTTGCGCGAGGCCGGATTGGGCTTCGACAAAGACGAGCTGAGAGCTGAGCGCGGAGAGGGGCGGGCCGGCGGCGGAGCCGAGGCCGAGGCGCCACAGGGTGGCGTAGGTGGTGAGTTGGACGAAATAGTCGGGGTAGTCGCGGCGGAGTTCGGATTCGTCGGCCGGGAGGGGGCGGGTGACGGTCTTGATTTCGCGGAGGGTGAGTGCGGTGCCGGCGCGGAGGAGTTGATCGATGCGGCCGGTGAGGGTGAGGGTCCAGCCGCGGTGGACGAGGCGGCCCTCGATGGGGACCTCGAACTCGGTGGCGGGGGCGGTGGCGGTGGCTTGGGCGCGGAGTTCGTTGTGCCAGTGGGTGCCGAGTTGCGCGCGCCAGAGGCCGGACGCGCCGCCGCCGCCGGCGTCGTGGGGGCCGAGGGTGAAGGCGGAGAATTCGCCGACACTCAGGCGGGCGGTGCGGGCGTCGAGGGAGAATTCCATGCGGGGTCAGCGACGGAACACAGGGAACCCGCGGAAGGAAGGCTGAAATCGGCGGCCGGGGCGGGGGGAGCGGCGGGCGGAGGCGGATCAGGCGGGCCGGGGCGGCGGGGCGGAGAGGTTGCGGAGGGCGCGTTTGGCGAGGGAGCCGAGGATGAGGCAGACGACGAGGGTGACGACGATGCCGGCGATGACCGTCCAGCGTTCGGAGACGTTTTCAAAGCGGAGTTGCTCGAGGCGGGCGGCGCCGTAGGCGGCGGCGGCGGTGCGCGGGGCGATACCGACGACGGTGCCGAGCACGTAGTGGCGGAGGGGCACCCGGGCGGCGGAGAGCAGGAAGTTGACGATGGCGAAGGGCGAAAAGGGCGGGATGCGGAGGAGGGTGACGACAAGGAGGGTGCGCGGGGAGTCGACGCCGAGGAGCGCGCGTTGGACGGCGTGCCAGCGGGGTTTTTCGGCGATGACGGCGAGGACGCGGTCGCGGGCGATCCAGCGGCCGATGGCATAGGCGATGACGGAGGCGACGGTGATCGCGGCCATGGCGACGGGCCAGCCGACGCCGAAGCCGAAGGCCCACCCGGCAAGGATGGCGGCGGAGTAGGTGGGGAGGAAGGAGACGCCGACCAGTACGGAGACGAAGACGAAGTAGATGAGGAGGCCGAGGTCCGCGTGGCCGCGGAGCCAGGGGCCGAGCGTGGTGAGCACGGCGAACAGAATGAAGCTTCCGAGCGGGGGCCAGAAGGACAGCAAGATCGCGAACGGACCGGAGACGCCGAGACGGCGAAAGGTGCCGGGGCGGTGGGCGGCCGGGGCGGGTGGAGTGGAGAGGGGGTGGGGCACGAGGGAAGATTCGGGAGCGGGAGAGAGAGGCGGGACGGAGAGTGGCGTAGAAGGAATCTTGAAATCGGGAATCGGCCACCCGAAAACCGCGAAATCCATCGCGGAGGCAACCGGGGGGGCGGCGGCAGCAGGAGCAACCCGGGCGCGGCGCGGGTCAGTCGAGGAGGATGTCGGTATGGTGGCGGAGGTAGTCTTCGAGGCCGCGCTGGAGGTGGAGGACGGTGGCGGGCGGCGCGGTTTGATCGGCGAGCGGGCGGTTGAGGAGCGGGGCGACGGTGGCGCGGTCGGCGTCGGCCAGGAGGGGGAACCACTGTTGCTTGAGCGGGTAGCCCTCGTCGCGGGCGAAACAGTAGAGGCTTTTGAAATACACGATGTCGGGGCGGGCGCCGGCGGCGAGCGCGCCGAAAGCGGTGCGCAAGAGGGTGGCGACGGCGACGCGGCTCTCCTCGTGGACGGGGTTGCGGGCGACGAGGGAGGCGAGGGCGGAGGCGGCGACGAGGGTTTCGTAGCTGCGGCCGAGGTCGGCGTGGCGGGTGACGATCGTGGTTTCCTTCACGAACCAGGTGCGGCCCTGGTTGGACGATTCGAGGAGGAGGGAGGCTTCGTCGAAGAGGTCGAGGGCGACGGCGGTGGCGGCGAATTTTTTCGCGACGCGCTGCAGAATCAGGAGCGGGCCCTGGTCGGCGGAAAAGGCGGTGAAGGTTTGGAACGAGTCGGCGGGCGGGCGTTTCGCGAGGACGAAGACGTCGGTCTGGAGCGTGGGGGCGGGCACGGGGCGAGGGGCGGGGCGCGTGACCGGGGAGCAGGGGGCCTCAGCGCGGGACGCCCAGTTCCGGGTTTTCGCCGCGGTGGGTCGGCCACGGGGGGACGACGGCGCCGCCGGAGATGATCATTTTCATGCCATCGCCGACGCTCATTTCGAGTTCGATGACTTCGTGCGGCGGGAACATCAGGAGGTAGCCGCCGGTGGGGTTGGGGGTGGTGGGGACGAAGACGGTCCAGAGCTCGCCGACGCCGGCTTTGAGCTGGGCTTCGCTCTGGGTTTTGTTGGTGAGGAAGCCGAGGGTCCAGGTGCCGGCGCGGGGGAACTGGACGAGGACGACTTTGTTGTAGAGGTTGCGGTTTTTGGTGCCGAAGGTGGCGACGATCTGGCGGACGGAATTGTAGACGGCGCTGACGCCGGGGATGCTCTGGACGGAACGTTCGAGCAGGCGGAGGAAGAATTTGCCGAAGACGTAGTGGGAGACAAAGCCGAGGGCGGTGACGAGGCCGAAGATGACGAGGGTGGCCACGATGTCCCAGACGAGGGGGAGGTCCTTGAGGGAGGCGGGGAGATGGGACTCGAAGAGAGGGCGGAAGGTGCCGCCGACGACGTCGATGATGCGGCCGAGGGCCCAGAGGGTGACGACGAGCGGCGCGAGGAGCAGTCCGCCGGTGAAGAAGGCGTTGCGGATCGTGGCGAAGCGGGAATTGGGCGGCGGAACGTCAGACATGGCGTGGGGCGACGGTAGGGACGGCGCGCGGCTTAGCACGGAAAAATTGCAGAGGCGGAGTGAACTCGGTGGAGCCACGCCCGGCACGTGAAGCCGCGCCGCGGAGCGCACGGCCCACCTTCGGGGGGCAACCGCCGCTCCGATTATGGGACCTCGTAGATTTCGAGGAGGACGGCACCCGCGGTGGTGTCGCCGCTGGTGACTTGGGCGGTGTAGGCGCCGGGCGGGAAGGGCATCATGACGACGGCGTCGAGGGTGCCGGGGGCAAGGGGGAACGCGCCGGTTTTCGCCAAGGCGTCGGCGAGGTCGGCCTCGTAGGTGAGGCCGCCGACGACGGCGGGATAAACGTAGCCGTTGGTGTAGGGGTTGCCGGTGGCGTCGAAGACCCGGAGCACGGGGGCGCGGAGCGGATTGGCGACGCCGAAGGCGGCGAGGGTGGGGCCGACGGCGCGGAGAACGAGTTTCTTGGACTGGGAGGCGCCCGCGGCGACGACGAAGCCGGCGGTGAGATTTTGGCCGGCGCCGGCGGCGAGGACGGCGCGGGTGGACTGGTTCACGAGGCGGTCGGTCGGGCCGACGCCGAGGATGAGGAACTGACTGGGAAGGACGGTCCGGTTGGGTTCGGAGGTGACGAGTTGATAGGTGCCGGCGTCGGAAGAGCGCACGCCGTGGATGGCCAGGAGGGTGCCGGTGGCGCCAACGAGGGGGCGGCCGTCTTTGAGCCATTGGACGGCGCGGTTGGCGAAGGTGGGGCCGGTGAGGAGGAGGGTTTCGCCGGCGGGCACGGTGACCCGCGAGGGTGGGACGGTGCGGAGGCCGCTGCCGACGTCGAGGGTGACGGCGGTTTCGCCGACCGCGGGGGCCTGGAGGGCGTTGCCGGCGGGCGCGAGGACGGCGGCGGGCAGGGTGACGGGGGCCACGGGGGCGGCCGTGGTTACGGTGACGGCCCCGGCCGGCGTGGTCGGGGCGGGCTGGGCGGTCGCGCGGGGCGCGAGCAAGGCGGCAGGTAAAAGCAGCAGCGGGGCGGCGCGGGACGCGTAGGCGGCAATGTTGGCGATGACCTTCATAAAGCCCTCAGGAGAGCCGAAAGCTGGGAAGGCAATCGTGCAGGCGGAGGAGGGTCATGGCGCGGGCTTCGGCGCGGCGCATGAGACGTTTTTTGGCGGGGACGAGGTCGTCGTAGCCGGCGAGGTGGAGCCAGCCGTGGACGAGGTAGAGGGTGAGTTCGGCGCTGAAGGCGGCCGCGGATTTGAGATCGGAGATTTGAGATTTGAGAGACGGAACGGGCGGACTGACGTGGCGGAGGGCGGCGTCGACGGAGACGCAGATTTCGCCGGCGGTGCCGAAGGCCGGGTTGCCCTCGAAGGTGATCACGTCGGTGGGCGTGGGGTCGGCGAGGAAATCGGCGTGGAGCTGGGCGAGAGCGGCGTCGGTGAGGAAGACGAGGGAGAGTTCGCCGGGCGGGGCGGAGAGGCCGGGCGAAATTTTGGATTTTGGATTTTGGATTTTCGATTCGGCGAAGTGGGCGTCGAGTAGGTGGATGACGCGCGTGACGGCGCGCCGGTCGAGGCGGAGGCGCGGGTGGTGGTTCGCGAGGGTGATGGAGCGGGCGGGCACGGCGGAGAGAGCGGTTTCAAGCCAATCCTTGGCACGAGGACGCGAGGCAAGCGGAAAGACGGTGCAAGGGTGGGCGTGGGCAGATTTTGTTTTTGTCTCGGCCATTTTTGGTCGCGCGATTTCAGCAGCGCGGCTCCTGCGGGCCGATCGCGCCGGGAATTCCCGGGGGCCGGGCGGTGCGGGCGCTTGTGAGCGGAGATGTCCAGGCGCAGGGTGGGGACAAGGGAGGGTATGAAAACACGCGCGACGCAAACTGCAGGGGCCGAGCAGCCGGGCCCGACGGTGGCGGGCGGCGTGTCGCGCCGGATCTTTTTGAAGAGCCTCGGGACGAGCGCGGTGACGGCCGCGGCGTTGGGCGCGGACACGGTCTCGCAGGGGCTCGCCCAGGCGAACGCGGAGCGCGCGCAAGGACCGGGGGCCGTGGCGGTCGCGTTCACGGTGAACGGGGAAAAGAGGACGCTGATGGTCGAGCCGCGCGTGACGTTGCTCGAAGCGCTGCGGGGCAATCTGGGACTGACGGGCGCCAAGGAAGCGTGCGACCGGGCGACGTGCGGGGCGTGCACGGTGTTGCTCAACGACACGCCGGTCTATGCGTGTTCGATGCTCGCGATCGAGGCGCAGGGTGCGGCGATCACGACGATCGAAGGGCTCGCGCGCGACGGAAAGCTGACGGCGTTGCAACAGGCGATGGTCGAGCAGGACGGGTTGCAGTGCGGGTTTTGTTCGCCGGGCATGGTGATGGTGCTCACGGCGCTGCTCCGGAAAAATCCGCACCCGACGGAGGCCGAAGTGCGCCGGGCGATTGCGGGGAATCTGTGCCGGTGCGGTTCCTATCCGCGGATCGTGGCCGCGACGCTGGCGGCGAGCGGGCAAAAACCGGTGACCCAGCTCAATGTCATTTCCCTGCACGACCATGCCCTGGCCTAAAGAAACCAAATTTCTGGGGAAGGAAACGCCGCGCGTCGAAGGGCCGGCGAAGGTGTCGGGGCGCGCCAAATACACGGGGGACGTGGCGCCGGCGGGCGTGCTTTACGGGGCGATTTTCCGGTCGAAGTGGCCGGCGGCCCGCGTGAAGTCGGTGAACCTGGCGAAGGCCCGGATCGCGCCCGGGATCAAGGCGGCCATCCTCGCGCGCGACGGGGAGTTCGACGTGCGTTATTATGGCGACGAGATCGCGGCGCTGGCGGGGACGAGCAAGCAGGCGGTGCTGGATGCGCTGGCGCTGATCGAGGTGAGCGCGGAGCCGCGGGCGTTTGTGGTGAAGGAAGTCGACGCGCTGAAGACCGACGCGCCGACGGTGGTCGCGGGCAGGGCCAATCTCACGGAGGGCGCGGCCAAGGAGACAGGCGACGTCGAGGCGGCGTTCGCGGCGTCGGCCGCGGTGGTGGAGACGAGGGTGAGCACGCCGATTCAGGTTCACCATCCGATGGAAACGCACGGGCACACGGTGCAGTGGGATGGCGAAGAGCTGTCGGCCTGGTCGTCGACGCAGGGGGTGTTTGCGTGCCGGGACAGTTTCGCGAAGAGCCTGAATGTCGCGCAGAACCGGGTGCGCGTGAGGTGCGAGCACATGGGCGGCGGGTTCGGCTCGAAGTTCACGCCGGGGGCCGAGGGGGTGCTGTGTGCGCGGCTCGCGCGGGCGGCGGGTGCGCCGGTGAAGCTGATGCTGACGCGTTTTGAGGAGGGGCTGGCGGTCGGCAACCGGCCGTCGTCGTTTCAGAAGCTGAAGCTGGGGGCGGACGCGGACGGGAAGCTGACGGCGTTTGAAATTTATTCGTTCGGCACGCCGGGCCATACGGCGGGAGCGAATACGGGTGGCGGCAGCGGCGGGGCGAGTTTTCCGGCGCCGTATCTTTACAAGCCGGCGGCGACGCGGGTGAAGCAGGGCAGCGTGGCGGTGAACGCCGGGCAGTCGTGTGCGTTCCGGGCGCCGGGGCATCCGGTGGCGTCGGTGGGCATGGAGGCCGTGCTCGACGATCTCGCGGTGAAGCTGGGGATGGATCCGGTGGAGATCCGGGTGAAGAACGATCCGTTCGATGTCCGGCGGCGCGAATACGCGATCGGCGCGGAGCAATTTGGGTGGAAGCAAAAATACCGGAAGCCGGGCACGATGGCGGGCGCGGTGAAGACCGGGGTGGGTTGCGCCGGGGCCGCGTGGATGAGCGGCGGCAAAGGCACGCAGGCGGAAATCCAAGTCAACGCCGACGGGACGGTCGAGGTGCGGGTCGGCACGCAAGACCTCGGAACCGGTTCCCGCACGGTGGTGCAGGTCGTGGCGGCGGAGATGCTCGGCCTCGGCCTCGACCGCCTCACCGTGCGCATCGGCGACTCGCGGTTGCCGCCGAGCGGTTCGAGCGGGGGGAGCCAGACGACGGCGGCGGTGTCGCCGGCGGTGTTCGACGCGTGCGAGAACGTGGTCGCCGAGTTGAAAAAGCTGAGTGGGATCGAGGACCCGCGGGGAGAAAACTGGCAGGCGGCGTGTGCGAAGATCGGCAACCTGCCGTTGCAGGTGCGCGGCAAGTGGCGCGAAGGACTCTCGACGGGCGGCGCGGGCGGGGTGCAGTTCGCGGAAGTCGAGGTCGATACGGAGACGGGTTTCGTGAAGGTGAAGAAGCTGCTGGTGGTGCAGGACTGCGGGCTGGTGGTGAACAAGCTGACGTGTGAGAGCCAGATCAACGGCGGGGTGATCATGGGGCTCGGGTATGCGCTCTACGAACAGCGCGTGATGGACGCGCGCACGGGGTTCGTGCTCAACCCGACGCTGGAGAATTACAAATTGCCCGGTGCGGCGGACATGCCGGAGATCGAGATTTTGCTCATCGACATGCCGGAGCGCGGCGTGATCGGCGTCGGCGAGCCGTGCACGGTGCCGACGGCGGCGGCGATCGCGAATGCGGTGGCGAACGCGATCGGCGTGCGCGTGCCGGATCTGCCCCTCACGCCGGACCGCGTGCTGGCGGCGCTCGGCCAGGTGCCGAAGGGAACGGCGGATACAGTGAGGAGGCCGGGCGCGTGGGTGGACGGGCGGGCGAGCGTGGCCGCGGCGCCGGTCGCGCCGTGGGTGGAGCGCAACGGCGGCGGCCAGGCCTACCGATGAAAGCGTTTTCCTACGTGACGGCGCAGACGGCGGATTCGGCGGTCAGCCTGGTCGGCGACCGCGGACGGTTCCTCGCCGGCGGGATGGATTTGCTCGGGGAGATGAAGGACGGGCTGGTCGAGCCGGCGCTGCTGGTGAACGTGAAGGCGGTGCCCGGCACGCGGGAGATCGCGGCGGGCCGGGGCACGTGGACGGTGGGGGCGAACGTGACGTTGACGCGGCTGGCGGAGCACGCGGAGGTGCGAAAAGTTTTCCCGGGGCTGGCGCAGGCGGCGGAGGCGGTGGGCTCGCCGCAGATGCGCAACGGGGCGACGGTGGGCGGCAATCTCGCGCAGCATTCGCGGTGCTGGTATTACCGGCAGCGGGACGCGCGCTGCGTGAAAAAAGGCGGGGCGCGGTGCCTCGCGCGCGGCGGCGAAAACAAATACCACAGCGTGCTCGCGCACACGATGTGCCTGAGCCCGTGCGTGGCGAATCTGGCGGTGGCGCTGGCGGCGCTCGATGCGTCGGTCGTGGTGCAGCGCGGGGCGAAGACGGTGACGCTGACGGTCGCGCAGCTCTATGAGAAAGCGTGGACGGACGCGAAGGCGCACCACTCGCTCGGGAGCGACGAGTTGATTTTGCGCGTGGAGGTGCCGGTGGTGGCGGGCGCGCGGAGCGTTTACGTGAAGGTCGCGGAGAAGAGCGAATTTGACTGGGCGCTGGTGAGCTGTGCGGCGGCGGGGCGGGTGGAGGGCGGCCAGTTCCGCGGGGTGCGGCTCGCGCTCGGGAGCGTCGCGGCGGTGCCGTGGCAGATGCAGGAGGCGAACGCGTTTCTCGAGGGCAAGCCGGCGACGGACGAGACGGCGGCGGGCGCGGCGGCGATTTTGTTGCGCGACGCGGAGGCGCGGGAGCACAACGGTTACAAGATTCCGGTGGCGAAGGCGCTCGTGCGGCGCGCGTTGGCGGCGCTCGGGGCGTGAGATGCGGGGGACGGGCGACGGGGGGGCCTGCGGGGGCGAGGCAGGCGCCTGCGAGCAGGCGGCCTACGGGAGCGCCTGCAAGCAGGCGGCCTACGGGGAGCGGCTGTGAGCAGGCGGCCGACGGGGAGCGCCTGCAAGCAGGCGGCCTACGGGGAGCGGCTGTGAGCAGGCGGACGACGGGGAGCGCCTGTGAGCAGGCGGACGACGGGGAGCGCCTGCAAGCAGGCGGACGACGGGGAGCGCCTGTGAGCAGGCGGCCTACGGGGAGCGTCTGTGAGCAGGCGGCCGGCGGGGAGGGTGGGGTTCGCGGAGGCGGGGGGACTACGCTTTGGCTTGGGCGGCGGGCAGGGCTTCGCCGGTGGGGTAGGCGATGCGGGCGTGCAGCATGTTCAGGAGCGTGAACTGAAAACTGTTTTTGATTTTCGTGATCTCTTCGAAGGTGAGCGGGGCCTCGTCGAGTTGGCCGTCGGCGATGCGGTCGTTGACGATGCGGGCGATCAGGTCGTGGAGCGCTTCGGGGGTGGCCTGGCGGAGCGAGCGCGAGGCGGCCTCGAGTCCGTCGGCAAGGGAGATGACGGCGCTCTCTTTGAACCGGGGCCGGGGGCCGGCGTAGCGGAAGGCGGACTCGGGGATTTTCGAACGGGGGTGTTCGAGTTTCGCGTCGGGCGGTGCGGGGAAGGGGGGCGGAGCGTCGGGGGATTTCGCGTTGGCGCGGCGTTTGGCGGGGGCGGCGAACGGGGCGGTCGATTGGTCGAGGGCGCGCTGGTAGAAGTAGCGGACGAGGCTGGTGCCGTGGTGCTGGCGGATGACGTCGACGACGGCGCGGGGGAGGTTGTGCTGGTGGGCGAGTTCCACGCCGTCGGTCACGTGTTGCCTGATGATGCGGGCGGATTCGGCGGGGTCGCGGGCGTCGTGGGGGTTGACGCTGTCGCGCTGGTTTTCGGCGAAGTCGGCGGCGTGGGCGGTTTTGCCGACGTCGTGGAACAGGGCGCAGACGCGGGCGAGGAGGGGGTTGGCGCCGATGGCGTTGCAGGCGTTTTCGGAGAGCTGGGCGACGACGAGGGAGTGGTGGTAGGTGCCGGGCGCGTCGAGCTGCATGCGCAGGAGCAGCGGGTGATTGTAGTCGGTGAGTTCGAGGAGGGTGATGTCGGTGGTGCGCTTGAAGAGGGACTCGAGGATGGGGAGGAGGCCGACGACGGCGACGCCGGTGAGGAGGCCGGTGGCGAGGCCGGCGGTCATCTGGCGGGCGAGGGTGTCGGCGGGCGTCTGGTCGGCGATGCCGATGAGGGCGGCGAAGGCGGCGACGGTGAGACCGCCGGCGCCGGCGGCGCGGACGACGCGGCCGCGGCGGCGGGCGTCGCGGCCCATGTAGATGGCGACGAGGGAGGCGAGGAAGGTGAGGACGAGGAGGTCGAGGCGGTTGCCGTAGATGACGCCGGTGAAGATGGAGATGAAGAGCGCCATGAAGATGCCGGAGCCGGCGTCGATGAGGATGGCGACAATGAGCGGGGCGAGGGCGGTGGGGGCGACGTAGGGGAGGGTGCTGGCCCAGGAGCCGTCGCGCACGAAGAACTCGGCGCCGCCGAGGGAGTAGTTGGCGCGGACGAGGGCGAGGTTGGCGATGACGACGAGGGCGAGGAGGCCGCAGCGGACGTTGGAGCGGAGCGTCTCGGGATCTTCGATGCGGATGTAGATGAGGGAGGCGAGGACCATCGCGAGCACGAGGAGCACGCGACCAAAGAGCGTGAGGCCCTCGTTGAGTTCGGTATCGCCGTGGTCGAGGAGATAGCGGCGGTGGGCCTGGAACAGCTCGTGTTGTTCGGGGGTGACGCGGTCGCCGGGTTCGAGGAGGGTTTGGCCGCGGTTGACGGTGACGGTGACGGGTTTGAGGGTGCGTTGGGCGGCGTCGAGGCCGGCCTGCGTGGCGGCGGGGTCGAAGAGGACGTTGGGGGTGAGGCCGAAGCGGAAAACCCGGAAGACGGCCTGGGCGGAAGGACGGGAGACGCCGTCGGTGGCGAGGCTCACGCGCAGGAGGGGGAGGGCGTCCTCCATCGATTGCACGGTGCGCGGGGCGGTGGCGGGCGGGGCGGGGGGCGTGGCGGGCGAAGGCGTGGGGGCGTCGGCGAGGGACGTGGCGGGTGCGGGGGCGAGCGCGGCGGCGGGGGCGGGGCGGGCGATTTGGAAGACGAGGGCGCCGGCACCGGTGCCGGCGAGCGTGGCGTCGGCGACGCCCTGGGCGTAGATATCGCGGAGGGTGGCGAGGCCGTTTTCGAAGAGGGCGGCGCGGGCTTTGCCGTCGCCGATGGCGAGGAGGGCGGCGATGTCCTCGGCGGTGGCGTGGTAGGGGCCGCGGACATTGAAGGCTTCGGCGATGGCGGCGAGTTCCGGGCGGCGGGCGGCGAAGGTGGCGGGCGGCGCGGTGTTCGGGGCGATGGGGGGCAGCGGAACGGAAGGCGCGGAGAGGGCGGGGCGGGTCGAGGCGGTGGCCGCGGTGGCGGGGTGTTCGGCGTCGTAGGCGTCGAGTTGGAGGAGGAGGGCGCGGGCGGCGAGTTCGAAGCGGCCGAACGATTCCGTTTCGAGGCGGTAGACCGGGGGGACGCGGTCGAGGAACTGGGCGCGGGCGGCGCGGGTTTTCTCCTCGCTTTCGTAGGTGAAGGAGGCGCGGGCGGTGACGCGGACGGTGGCGAGCTGATTGGGCAGGACGGCGAAGTTGGACGTGGTCATGCCGGCCCAGCTGATGAGGACGATGGCGACGACGGTGACGACGAAGATGAGGGCGGAGACGAGGCGGTTGCGGTCGAGGAATTCGCGGGTGGCGGAGAGGGCGGCGTTGGCGCTGGAGGCGGAGTGCGGGGCCGGACCGCCGGGCGCCGTCTCACCGGCGTGGCGGGCGTGGAGGCCGCCGAGGAGGAGTTTGAGTTGGTGACGGACGGACATGGGACGGTGGTGCGAAAGGACCGATGACTAATGGCTAGTGGCGGAGAGCGGGCGGGGCGCTCTGGTTCGGTCGTTTTGGGGCGGCCCGAAGTTACCCTGCGGGATGCCACGGAAGGAGAGGTCTTCGGCGAGATCGGGCCAATGGAGACCGAGGGGAGCGAGTTTGATGGGGTCGAGTTGGGGGGGCGTGCCGCGGGAGAGGCGCGGGTTTTTCGCGACGGGGAAGCGCAGCTCGACGCCGCTCGCCATGACGATGACGATCGGACCGTCGAGGTGGAAGGCGCGTTGGGCGGTGTCAGCCAAGGTGTTCATGCCAAGGAATCTCACCGTTGAAATCGCCGTCGTCGGTCATGGCCTGCCGCCGATGCGCGAGGCATCGCTGCTTGAAGTCAGATGCCCTCGATTGAGGGAAATCTTCGTTCAGCTTGATTTTCATTTATCGTTTCTCCTCCGCGGCGTTGTCGGCGGTGATGGGGTTGCGGTAGTCTTCGTAGGCTTCGATGATTTTGCCGACGAGGGGGTGGCGGACGACGTCGCTGCCGCTGAAGGTGTGGAAATCGATGCCGGGGATGTCGCGCAAGATGTGGCGGACCTCGAGGAGGCCGCTCTGCTTTGCGCGGGGCAAATCGATCTGCGTGATGTCGCCGGTGACGACCATGCGGCTGTCTTCGCCGAGGCGGGTGAGGAACATCATCATCTGCTCGGGCGTCGTGTTTTGCGCTTCGTCGAGGACGATGAACGCGTGCGAGAGGGTGCGGCCGCGCATGTAGGCGAGCGGGGCGATCTCGATGACGGATTTCTCGGTGAGGCGGGTGATGTCCTCGGGGTCGAGCATGTCGTGCAGGGCGTCGTAGAGGGGGCGGAGGTAGGGGAGGATTTTCTCGCGGAGGTCGCCGGGGAGGAAGCCGAGGGTTTCGCCGGCTTCGACGGCGGGGCGGGTGAGGATAATGCGCTCGACCTCGTTTTTGAGGAGGGCGGAGACGGCGGCGGCCATGGCGAGGTAGGTCTTGCCGGTGCCGGCCGGGCCGATGCCGAAGACGACCGGGTGGGCGAGCATCGACTGGAGGTAAAGTTTTTGGCCGAGGGTTTTGGGGACGATGGTCTTGCGGTTGGTGGCGATGACGAGCGGCTCGGTGATGAGCGCGCGCAGCTGGTCGCCTTCGCCGCGGGCGAAGCCGTCGGTGATGCGGTGGAAGTCGGGCGTGCGGATCGTCATGCCCTGGGAGCGGGCGGAGTCCAAGAAGGTGAACAGCGAAGCGGCCACGGCGATGGCGGGGGCGGCGGCGGCGGGGGACAGGCCGGTGGGCGGCTCAATTTTCAGCCAGTCCTCGCGGGTGATGAGTTTGACGCCGAGGGTGCGCTCGGCGTGCGCGAGGTTTTCTTCGCGGCCCGCGTAGAGGGAGCTGAGGTGGCGGGGGCTGGGGAAGTGGAGGGTGCGGGCGGGCACGGGGAGGGGAAGGAAGGACGAAGGACGAGTGACGAATGACCAAGGTCTAATGACTCATGGTGGCGGCGGCGGCGGCGAGGCGCTCCCAGGTCGCGTCGAGGGATTGGGGGAGGATGCGGGTGGAGCCGATCACGGGCATGAAGTTGTTGTCGCCGTTCCAGCGGGGCACGATGTGGCCATGGAGATGGGCGATGCTGCCGCCGGCGACGGGGCCACCGAGGTTGAAGCCGAGGTTGAAGGCGTCGGGCTTCAGCGCGGCGGTCAGGAGGCGCTTGCCGAGCGTGAGCTCCTCGAAGAGGTCGGCGCGTTCGACGGGCGTGAGTTCGTCGAGGTCGGAGACGTCGCGGAAGGGGACGGCGAGGAGATGGCCCGGGTTGTAGGGAAAGCGGTTAAGGATCAGGTAGGACAACGGGCTGCGGTGGACAATGAGGGCGGCGCGGTCGTCGCCGAGGGCGGGGAGCTCCGTGAAGGGGCGCTGCATCGCGGCCGGATAGCGCGGCGCTTCGATGTATTCCATGCGCCAGTGAGGGTGGAGCTGTTGCATGTGCGGTGGGGAAAAAGGGTCGGAGGTAAGGGGCGTGCGGCGGGGAAGTCAAAGCCGCAGGGGTGAGGAAAGCAGGGGAGCGGGCGAGCGGGGGAGACGGGGAAGGGACGCGGCGGGGCCAAGTCGGAGCTTGCGGCGTGGTATGACGCTCGTCATGCCACGCAGCTGTCATGCGATATCCGCCGGAACATAAGACTGCGACGCGCCGCCGAATTCTGGAGGCGGCGGGGCAGGCGTTTCGCGAGCGGGGGGTGGCGGAGACGGGGGTGGACGAAGTGATGCGGCGCGCGGGGCTGACGCACGGGGGTTTTTACGCGCATTTTCGGGACAAGACGGAGTTGGTGGCGGAGGCGTGTGCGGCGGCGTTCGATGCGGCGGTGCCGAATCTGGCGCGGATTGCGGCGTTGCCGACGCCGGCGGCGCGGGCGCGGTTGCTGATCGACAGTTATCTGGCGGCGCGGCACCGGGACAACCGCGGGTCGGGCTGCATGGTGGTGGCGGTGGCGGCGGACATGGCGCGGTTGACCGGGGCGGCGCGGGTGGGGTACTCGCGGGGGTTCGCGCAGCACCTTGAGCGGTTGGGCGGGGCGCTGCGGCTGAGCGACGAGGCGGAGACGAACCGGGTGCGGGTAACGCACCTGATGAGTTCGCTGGTGGGCGCGCTGCTGTTTGCGCGGGCGATCGACGACGCGGCGCACAGCGACGCGATTTTGCATTCGATGCGGCGGTGTCTGCGGGCGGAGTTTGGCGCGGAGGCGGCGGCGGCGTCGCGCGGCCGGGCCAAGGGAACGGTTGCGGCCCACGATTTTTTCCGCGCAGTCTAATTTTTCACCATGAGCCATCCCTCCAGCACCCAACCTCGTCGTCGCGTTGTCATCACGGGCCTCGGCGCAGTCACGCCCTGCGGCAACACCGCGGCCGAAACGTGGGCCGCGTTGATCGCGGGTCGCAGCGGCATCGGGCCGATCACGCGGTTCGACCCGACGGGTTGCACGGCGCGGATCGCGGGCGAGGTGAAGAACTTCGATCCGGCGCGGCCGTTGCCGGCGCCGTTGCAGCCGCGGGGGCCGGGCAGCGAACCGATGGCGCAGGCGCTCACGCAGAAGGACGTGAAGAAATTCGGGCGGTTCACGCACCTCGGGACGGCGGCGGCGGTCGAGGCGTATGCGGATTCCGGACTCGATCCGCACCGGGCGGGGATGGATGCGGAGCGGATGGGGGTGAATCTCGGCGTGGGGCTCGGCGGCCTGCCGGAGATGGAGGCGATGCACGATACGTGGAAGGCGGGCGGGTTTCGGAAGATCTCGCCGTTCTTCATCATTCAGATCGCGCCGAACCTGCTGGCGGGCCAGGTGAGCCTGTTGCTCGACTGTCGCGGGCCGAACATGAGCGTGGCGTCGGCGTGTGCGACGAGCGGTCATGCGCTGGGCGAGGCGGCGGCGGCGATCGCGCGCGGGGACGTCGACGTGATGGTGGCGGGCGGAGCGGAGTCGACGGTGACGCCGCTGGCGATCGGGGCGTTTGCGCAGATGCGCGCGCTGTCGACGCGCAACGACGCGCCGGAAAAGGCGTCGCGGCCCTACGACAAGGACCGGGACGGTTTCGTGCTGGGGGAGGGCTCGGTGGTGTTTATTTTGGAGGAGATGGAGCACGCGCAGCGGCGCGGCGCGCGGATTTATGCGGAGCTGCGCGGTTATGGGGCGACGGCGGACGCGTTTCACCTGTCGTCGTTGGCGCCGGGCGCGGAAGGATCGGCGCGCTCGATGAAGGCGGCGCTGACGCGCGGGGGGCTGGCGCCGACGGAGGTCGACTACGTGTCGGCGCACGCCACGTCGACGCCGGGTGGCGACGGGGAAGAGGCGGCGGCGATTGCGGCGGTCTTTTCCGAGAACAAGGCGAGCCTCCACGTGAGCGGGGTGAAGTCGATGACCGGGCATTTGCTCGGCGGCGCGGGCGCGATGGGTGCGCTGGCGGCGGTGCTGGCGATTCGCGACGGCATCGTGCCGCCGACGATCAATCTGGAAAATGTCGATCCGGCGTGCGCGGCGCTCGGGTTGAATTTCACGCCGAACGTGGCGGTGCACAAGCCGGTGCGCGCGGCGCTGGCGAACTCGTTCGGGTTCGGCGGGACGAATGCGTCGGTGGTGTTTGCGCGGGTGTGAAACGCGGCCGGCGACCATGATCCGGCGGGCGGGTGGCCCGCCGGTCCACCCCCACCATGAACATCGACGAGGTTCCGTTTAACCGGCTCATCGGGCTGCAGCGCGAGCCGGTGGGCGGGGAGTTCAGCGTGAGTCTGCCGGCGGGGACGCAGTATCACAATCATCTCGGCATCGTGCATGCGGCGGCGCAGCTCGCGGTGGCGGAGGCGGCGAGCGGGGACTGGATGCTGCGGAATTTTGGGGAGCGGGCGGAGGAGTTTGTGGCGGTGGTGCGGCGGATGGAGACGACGTTCAAGCAGCCGGCGCGCGGGAAAATTTTCGGCAAGGCGACGGTGGGCGAGGCGGCGCGGGGGCAGTTGGCGGCGGAGTTGGCGACGAAGCGCGCGCTGTCGTTTACGTTGCGGGTGGAGGTGTTCGACGAAGCGGGGGCGCGCACGCTCACCGGGAGCGTCGAGTGGTTTATCACGCGGCGGGGGCCGGCGGCGGGCGCGTAGGGTGGGGGCGCGCGGGCGGCAGACGGATTTTGACACGCCGGCGGGGCGGCGGCAGGGTGTCGCGCGTGCTAAGGGAAATTCGCAACGTGAGGCAGGAACGGGGTGCCGGCCGGCGCCGGTGGTTTGAGTCGGATGGCTTCGAGCTGGTCGTGTGGCTGGATGACGCCGGGGCGTGCGAAGGCTTTCAGGTGTGTTACGACCTCGGGCGGGGCGAATGTGCGCTGACGTGGCGGCCTGGGCACGGGTTTGCGCACAACACGGTGGACCAAGGCGACGACCACGAGGGCGGGAGCAAGAAGAGCCCCATTTTGGTCGCGAACGGCGCCGTGCCGTGGCCGGAGATCACGCGCCTGTTTTCGGAGCGCGGGTCGGGGCTGGAGACGGAGCTGCGGGACCTGGTGAGCGCGCGGCTGGCGGCGCGGCAGTAGGGACGTGGGCCGGACGCGGGGAACGCGGCCGGCCGGGGCGGGTGGGCGTCAGGTCGCGGGACGGAAGCTGCGCCACGCGGAGAGGGGCAGGCAGGCGAGGGCGATGAAGAAGAGCTGGCTCGCGGCGAAGCCGATGAGCCACCAGAAGGCGGAGTCCATGAAACCGTAGCTGTGGAGACCGACGCCGAGCATGTTGACGCCGAACCAGCTCCAGGCGGTGACGATGTTGCCGAAGACGGCGAGGGCGGCGATGCCGCGTTGTTTCGCGATGCCGCCCCAGCGGGCGTGGAGGATGAGAGCATTCCAGATCACGATCATGAGGGCGCCGTTTTCCTTCGGGTCCCAGCCCCAGAACCGGCCCCAGGATTGGTCGGCCCAGATGCCGCCGAGGATGGTGCCGACGAGGCTGAAGAGCGTGCCGAAGCAGACGATGCCGTAGATCATGCGCGAGAGCGCGTCGGCGGTGGCTTTGTCGAGGGAGGCGGTGAACAGGCCGCGCACGATGTAGATGAGGGCGAGGAAGCCGGCGAGGAAGGTCGCGCCGTAGCCGGCGGTGACGGTGACGACGTGGGTGGCGAGCCAGAAGTTGGAGTCGAGGACGGCGCGCATCATCTCGAGGGTGTCGCCGCCGAGGGAGAGATGGTGGGCGATGAGAAGGGTGGAGAAGCCGACGAGGCCGGCGGCGACGGAGCCGATGGCGTTGCGGTAGAAGTATTCGAGGGCGAGGCAGAAGCCGACGGCGCTCCAGCCGACGAAGAGGGCGGAGGAGTAGAGGTTGGTGACGGGCGGGCGGCCTTCGAGCCACATGCGGGCGAGGATGCCCGCGGTGGCGAGCACCCAGGCGAGGCCGACGAGCCAGAAGGCGGCGCGGCCGAGTTCGGCGGGCCAGAAGAGCCAGGAGATGACCGCGATCAGAAAGGCGAGCACGTAGAGGATGGAGGCGGTGTAGAAAGGTTCGGCGCTGTTGAAACGGGCTTCGGCGGCGCACTTGGTGAGCGACGAGGGGAATTTCTTTTCGAGCTGGGAATGGTAGAGGCCGACCAGTTCGTTGAATTCCTTCGCCTGGCCCGCGTTCCAGGTGCGGGCGAGGCCGGCGTAGACCATCACGGCGGGGGCGATCTGGCCGGTTTGAAACGATTCGAGGAGGGACTCGCCGGCCTTTTTCCAGCCGGTGGTGTTGGCCTCGCCGTCGGCGGGCGGCACGCCGAGCAGGTAGGCAAGTTCGTCCATGCGGGAGAAGCGGGCGCCGGCCTCCATCATGCGGGCGGCGAGGGCTTCGTCGTGGGGTTGGTTGGCCTGTTTCGCGCGGACGGCGGTGACGCCGGCGGTGACGGAACTCTGGAACGTCATGAGCTCGGCGAGGAAGTCCTTGTGGTCGGGGGCGACGAGGCTGCCCTTGAGGCGGAAGTAAAGGCCGACATTGGAGTAGAGCTGGACGACGGCTTTTTGGAAGGGCGTGCGCAAGGCGGCATCGACGGGGCCGGCGAGGGCGGACTGGCGCTGGAGCTCCGCGATTTTCGGTTCGAGCTGGCGGAAGGAGAAGCGGCGCTTGTTGCGGCCGTCTTCGGGGGTGAGGCCGAAGATGGCGAGCAGATCGGGATGGTTGATCTCGAAGTGTTGGTAGGCGTCGGCGCGCGAACCGCGGAAGAGGACATCGAGGAGCCACTCGTTGGGGGCGAGGGGGGTGCCGTCGGGCGCGGAGACGCGCTGGCTGCTCTGGAAGACGACGAGGGAGGTGCGCGCAACGGTGTCGAGCGGTTTGACGCGGCCGTTGACGACGACGGGCAGGCGGCCGAAGGCGGCGAGGTCGAAGTCGGTTTTGGGGCGCTCGGGCAGAAACGATTTCGCGACGAGGGCGAGGCCGAGCAGGAGGAAGAGGAGGGCGGAATACTTTTTCATGCGGCGACGGGGCTGGGGGTGGCGCGGCGTTTGGCGATGAAGGCGCGGAGGCTGAGGCTGAATTGGAGAATGAGGCCGATCGTCATCATGATGCAGGCGATGTAAGGCAGGAGCCAGCTGGGGTTGCGGACGACCTGGAGCACGGTGAGGCCGCGGGCGCTGTCCATCTGGTATTGGTAAAACGTGTAGCCGCCGTACCGCAGCGGGTTGTTCATGTAGATGAGGACCTCGCGGTCATCGCGGCCGTCGGGGGTGGTGAGTTTGATGCGGCTGGAGAAGTTTTTCGGCAGGTCGGTACCGACGTAGATTTCGTGGGTGACCTTGAGGAGTTCGAGGGCGAAGGGTTTGTACGCGCGGGCGATGCGCAGGGCGATGCGCCAGGTACGGCCGCCGTGGGTGAGGGTTTGGGGGGCGGCGAGATCGGGGGAGACGAGCCACGTGCCGAGCGAGCCTTCGGCGCCGATCAGTTCGACGACGGCGGCGGGCACGTTGGTTTCGTTCATTTTGTAGGTGATGGGCAGGGGGGTGACGGCGACGCCGGGGCCGATGCCCTGGGAGGCGATGGGCACGGCGGGGGAAGCGGGGGCGGCGGGGTCGCGGCGGGCGAGCGCGGCGTTGGGGAAGTAGGCGGTGGTGACGACGCGGAAGGGCAGTTTCGGGTGCTGGACGACGGCGGATTGCGCGAGTTTGGTGTCGGGGATGGCGACGATCTCGTCGAATTTTGGGTCGGTGGTGTCGACGAGGACGAGTTCGTAGAGACGGAAGCTTTCCGAGTAGTCTTTCGATTCGCCCTCCTTGATCGCCATCTGGAAATCCTCCTGCCAGAGGCCGGTGAGGAGTTCGCCGACGAGGAGAATAATGATGCCGGCGTGGGTGAGCTGGATGCCGGCTTTGCGCCACTCGAGTTTGAGGCGGTAGAGGTGGGCGGCGATGAGGTTGAGGAGGAGGAGGCCGCCGATGAAGTAACCGCCGGGGAAGACGGGGGCGGGGAAGTCGCCGAAACGGGCGAGGACGAAGAAAGTCTGGAAGTATTTTTCCTGGACGCCCCAGATGCCGAGGTTGACCTGGTCGAGGGTGGCGGCGAAGACCAAGATGAGGGACAGGGCGAGCAGCACCACGGTGAGCTTGAGCGACACGAAGAAGTCGCGGAACTGGCGGGTGACGTCGTTCATGGCGAGGGTGCTTTGACGGTTTTGAGGAAGGCGAGGAAGGCGGGTTTTTCCTCAGCCATGGGGGCGGCGGGGCCGGTGAGTTTGAAAAACCAGGTGGTGCCGCGGAAGGGCACGATGGCGCCGAGGAGGCGCTGTTGGCCGTTGTCGAAGTCGACGACGGCAAATTTGAGGCCGTCCTGCTCGAAGCGGGTGAGGGCGAGATCGGCTTCGCTGGCGGGCGGGAGCTGGAGCTGGCCGCGCCAGCGGTTGAGGTTGGCGACCTCGCCGCCGACGTCGCCGGGGAAGGCGGTGATGGCGAGGTCGCCGGCGGAGGCTCCGGCGGGAACGGTGTAGCTGCCCTTGCGCATGGCCGAGGCGGCCTTGGGCTGCCAGTGGGCGGGGGCGGTCCAGGTGAGGTTGGCGCCGTCGGCGGTGGGCACGGCGGTGTTGGCCATGGTGCCGGCGGCGTCGGTGCCGGCGGGGGCGGCGGCGGCCGGGGGCGGCGCGGATTTTTCCTTGGGGGCGCGATAGGTGGTGATTTCCCGGTCGCGGCAGCCGGCGGCGGTGAGGCAGAGGCTTGCGGCGACGGCGAGGGCGGGGTAGGCAGAGCGCATGGAGGTGGTGTGAATTGGCGGTTTAGGACGAAACGGCAAATCAATCTGCACGATTTCCGGCCGCGGAGGGGTGGGGCGCACCCTCGGTAACAGGGTTGTTACGCAGGGCCGCTGGACAAGGGGGCGAAAGCGCATTGCGTCTGAAATTCGGCTGGCGCGGCAATTCCTGCGGCGCGGCCGCCTTACTCCCCACCATGAAAATTGCCAAGATTCGCGGATTGTTTTTCACCGCCGTGCTGACCGCCGGCTCACTGTTGACGGCCCGGGCGCAAATTATCGAGTTTCGCGCGGCGATCACCGCGGCGCAGGAGGTGCCGGCCACGACGTCGACCGCCACGGGCAATGCCGTGATGCTCTACGATATTGGCAACAATACGTTCGATCTCTTCATCTCGATCAGCGGATTTACGAACGCGTTGTCGGCCTCGCACATTCACGAGGCGGTGGCGGGCACGAACGGTTCGGTCGTGGTGCCGTTTTCGTTGAACAATTTTGCGGCCAACGCGGGCACGTTGAGCGGGACGGTTCTGCGGCTGCCCTATCGGGGCGACAAGGTGAAGCTGCTGCAGAACGGGGCCTACCTTAATTTCCACACGGCGCAGTTTCCGGGCGGCGAAGTGCGCGGGCAGCTGATCGCGCAGCCGAAGCGGCTCGTGGCGAGCATCGACGTGGGGCAGGAGCAGGCGGCGTTTCCGGCCGTCAACCTGGCCGGCGCGAACCTGAGCGATTTCGGCGCGGCGGTGATGAGCTACAACCCGGGCACGAACCGGGTGAATCTGCGCATCTCGGTGTATAATTTCCGCAACCAGCTCAGCAATTCCCACTTTCACGAAGGCGCGCCGGCGGTCAGCGGACCGGTCGTGGTCAACCTGGGCAACAATGCGAATGCGGGCGGCTACACGAACACCAACGGGCACATCTCGGGCAGCTTCGACCTCCCCTACACGGGCGACCCGGTCAAACTGTTGACGGGTGGCGCGTATCTGAATTTCCACAGCACGACGTTTGCGGGCGGCGAGGTCCGCGGCCAGGTACGGGCGTCGGACGAAGTGCCGGGCTCGCGGATGTTCAGCACGGCGACGCGCGGTTTTGTGGGCGCCGGGAACCAGAACCTGATCACGGGCATCAGCATCGTCGGGCCCGATCCGGTGCGGATGTTGATTACGGCGAAAGGACCGTCGCTCGCGGCGTTCGGGGTCACCGGAGCGCTCGCGGATCCGGTGCTCGACCTCTATGATTCGGCCGGGCGGAGCATTGCGGTGAGCGACAATATCGGCACGCCGGCGGCCAGTTCGGACCTCGCCGCATTGCCCGGCGTGCCGACGAACACGGCGGAATCCGCCCTGATCGTCGTGCTGCCGCCGGGCAACTATACGGCGGTGGTGTCGGGCAACGGCGGCACGGGGGTGGCGCTGTTGGAAGCGACCGATCTCCGCATCGTCGGCGCGACCGGCGCGGTGGCGTCCGCGGCGTTGATGGAAATTCCCGCCCAGGCGCAGGAAAGCCGCACGTTGGCGGAGGCCCGCCTGGCGAATCTTGAATTTTGCGCCACTCCCGCGGCCGTGGACAGCCCGCGCTGAGCGCGGTCGTCGCGGTCAGGCACCCGGCGCTCATCCGAGCGCCGGGTTTTTTCTTTTGCGGCGGGGCGGATCAGCCGAAATAACGGGGGCATGACGCTCTCCCCCCTGGGCGATTCCGCAGTGGTCGTGGCGCTGGGCCCGGGCCTGGACGAGACGGCGTTGCGGCGCGTGCGGGCGCTCGCGGAGGCGCTGGACCGGGACCGACCGGCGGGGGTGGTGGACGTCGTGCCGGCCTTTGCGAGCGTCACGGTGTTCTACGATGCGGTGCACTGCGGGGGCTACGCGCACCTGTGTGCGGAACTGGAAGCGCGGGTGGCGCGGACGGAGCTGGCGCTGGTTTCGCAGCAGTCGCGCAGTTTGGAGATCCCGGTGTGCTACGGCGGCGAGTGGGGCCCGGACCTCGGCGAGGTGGCGGCGGGCGCGGGCGTGAGTCCGGAAAAGGCGGTGGCGCTGCACGCGGGGGCGGACTACCGGGTGCACGCGATCGGGTTTGCGCCGGGTTTCGCCTACCTCGGGGGATTGCCGGAGCGTCTGCATACGCCGCGCCGGGCCACGCCGCGGGTGGGGGTGCCGGCGGGCACGGTGGGAATCGGCGGCGCGCAGACGGGCGTGTATCCGCTGGCGACGCCGGGCGGGTGGAATCTGATTGGCCGGACGCCGCTGCGGCTGTTCGACGCGGGGCGGACCGAACCCGCGCTGTTGCGGACGGGCGACCGGGTGAGATTTCGCGCGATCAGCGCGGAGGAGTTTGCCGCATGGCGCTGACGGTCATTCGCGCGGGCATGCTGACGACGGTGCAGGACCTCGGTCGCCGCGGGCACCGGGCGGACGGCGTGCCGCTGGGCGGGGCGGTGGATGCGTTTGCGCTGCGGCTGGTGAATCTGCTGGTGGGCAACGCCGAGGAGGCCGCGGGGCTGGAGTTCACGCTGGTGGGGCCGGAGCTGGAATTTTCGACCGCGACGACGATCGCGGTGGGTGGCGGGGATTTCGGCGGACCGCCGCGGTGGCAACCGGTGCGGGTGCGGGCGGGCGAGCGGGTGAAGTTCGGTCCGGCGCGGAGCGGCTGCCGGGGCTATCTCGCCTTGGCGGGCGGCATCGACGTGCCGGCGGTGCTGGGCAGCCGCGGCACGTATTTGCGGGGGAAGTTGGGCGGACTGGACGGGCGGGCGTTGCGCGACGGGGACGTGCTGCGCGCGGCAGACCTCGCGCGCGAGGTGGTCGGCCGCTGGCACATCGACGAGCGGATTTTGCCGGCCTACACGGCGGCGCCGACGGTGCGGGTGGTGCGTGGCGCGCAGGCGGGGGAATTTGACGGCACGCTGACCGACGGGGAATTCAAGGTGACGGCCAAGGCCGACCGGATGGGCGTGCGGCTCGCGGGTCCGGCGGTGGGGCGGAGCGGCGGGGCCGAACTGGTTTCCGCCACGGTGGTGCCGGGCACGGTGCAGGTGCCGCCGGACGGGCAGCCGATCGTGCTGCTGGCGGACGCGCAGACGATCGGCGGGTATCCGCAGATCGCGCACGTCGCGAGCGTGGACCTGCCGCTGGTGGCGCAGTTGCGGCCGGGCGACACGGTGCGGTTCACCGAGGTGCCGCTGGCCGCCGCGCACGAGCTGGTGCTGACGCGCGAGCACGCGCTGGCGATGTTGCGCGAAGGGCTCGCCGGAAAAATCTGCTGACATGCCCCCGCGCCTCGACCTCAACTGCGACCTCGGGGAGGGCGCCGGCCACGACGCCGAACTCATGGGGCTGATCACGTCGGCCAACATCGCGTGCGGGGCGCATGCCGGCGACGCGGCGACGATGGCGGCGACGGTGGCGCTGGCGCGGCTGCGCGGCGTCGCGATCGGGGCGCATCCGGGATTTGAGGACCGGGAGAATTTCGGGCGGAAGGAAGTCCCGCTGGAGCCCGCCGCGGTGCGTGCGTTGGTGGCGGGGCAGGTGGCGGCGTTGCGCGCGCTCGGTCCCGTGGGGCATGTGAAGGTGCACGGGGCGCTCTACCATCTCGCGGCGCGCGACGCGCGGTGGGCGGACGCCGTGGCGGAGGCGGTGCGGGCCACGGACCCGACGCTGGTGTTGTTCGCCCTCGCCGGCAGCGAGCTGGTCCGCGCGGGCACGGCGCGCGGGCTGCGCGTGGCGCGCGAGGTGTTTGCCGACCGGACATACCAGCGCGACGGCTCGCTCACGCCGCGGTCGCGCGCGGGCGCGTTGATCGACGACGAAGAGGTCGCGGTGGCGCAGGTGCTGCGGATGGTGCGCGAAGGCGTGGTGCGAGCGACGGACGGGACGGATGTGGCGATCGGGGCGGATACGGTGTGCCTGCACGGCGACGGCGCGCACGCGGTGGCGTTTGCGCAGCGGCTCAACGGGGA
>CAJAYO010000940.1 GCA_903948415.1 uncultured Opitutia bacterium
CGGCGTCGACTTTGAACTCGGACGGATCGGCCGGGTAATTGCCCTTCGCCTCCGCTTCGTGGCCTTCCCGGTGGGTCGCGGTCGCGACGGCCGCGACGGACCCGGCCCGACCCGCGGCGCTGGCCGTGCCCGTCCACTCGTCGTTCGCGGAAGCGTAGGACGTCGAAACCCCGGCGAGCAGGTCGCGTTTCGCCTCGGTCAGCAGCGCCGTCGGCGCCGGACTGATGAACGACAGCACGCCGCCGACCGCGTCGGAACCGTAGAGCGCCGACGCCGAGCCCTTGAGGATCTCGGCCGTGCGGTAAAGCGAGGGTTCAAAATAATCACGGCCGATCAGCTGGGCGTTGCCGAAGGTGAACTGCTCGGGCTGGCGCACGCCGTCGACCTGGATCAGCACGCGATTGCCGTCGAGGCCGCGGATGTTGAAGGAGCGCGCGGTGGGAAAATTGCGCGGGGCGTTGCCCGTCGCCCCGAAGGCGGCCGGCGCGGAGACGCCCGGCTCGCCGCGCGCGAGATCGCGAAGCGACGTCACGCTGTTCAACAGATCGTTGAGCCGAATGACGGACACACTGGCCGGCACGTCGGACACCGGCTGCGCAATGCGCGTCGCCGAGACCGTGATCTCGTCGAGCGCGATGGCCGGATCGGACGCGGACTGCGCGTGTGCCGCCACGGCCAGGGCCGCGGCGGTAAGGAGGGTGAGGGTTCGCTGCGTTACGGTGGTCATCGGTGTCAGAGAAGGTGGGAGAGGGTTCGAGGATGGCTGGCCCGGTCGAAGGGCAACCTTGGAGTGCATCCGAGCGGAGAAAATCGCATCAAATGCATACCCGCGGCGCTTTCGGGCGAAAATCTCGCCCCAAGGCATCGGACCGGGCGCGCGCGAGGCGATCAGCGCTTCTTCTTCGCCGACCAGGACGCCGTCACGCGCGAGGTGATGCCGCCGCGGCCTTTCCAGTCAGCGATCACGGTGAGTTCGCGCGGCTTGAGCGTGTGGCCAAGATCGTCGCAAATTTTATTGGTCACGGCCTCGAAGAAGATGCCGTCGTTGCGAAACGCGTGAAAGTAGAGCTTCAGCGACTTCAGCTCGACACAGACCTTGTCCGGGACGAACCGCACGATGATCGTCGCGAAATCCGGGTGACCGGTGATCGGACACATCGAGGTGAACTCGTGGTGTGAGTGCTCGATCACGTAATCGCGGTGCGGAGCGGGATTGGGAAAGGTTTCGAGGATCTTCGGGTCGGCCATGGGAAGGAAATTAGTGAGTAGCGGGTAGCGGGTAGCGAGGAGAAATACGGACCAAAGAAAACACCACGCCGACGCCTGCCGGATGCTCGCTACCCCCTGCCCGCTACTCGCTCCTTCCGGCGCTACGTCGCCGTCTCCGTGAACCGGCTCTCGCGGATCACCGTGATCTTGATCGTGCTCGGGTATTGCAGTTCCGCCTCGATCCGGCCGCGCAGCTCCTTCGCGATTTCCCGGGCGCGGTCGTCGGTCACCTCCAGCGGCGAGACCACCACCCGGATCTCCCGGCCCGCCTGGATCGCGAACGCCTGCTGCACGCCCTCGATCGAGACCGCCAGTTTTTCCAGCCGCCCCAGCCGCTGGATATAGCTCGTCATCGACTCGGCCCGCGCTCCAGGGCGCACCGCCGAGATCGTGTCGGCCAGAATCACCAGCCCCGCATAGACCGTCTCGGGCTTCACCTCTTCGTGGTGCGCCGCGACGGCGTTGACCACGATCGGGGTCTCGCCGTAGCGCTTGATAAATTCCGCCCCGATCACCGCGTGGCTCCCCTCGAGTTCGCCGGAGACCGCCTTGCCCACGTCGTGGAGCAGCCCCGCACGCTTCGCCACATTCGGATCGAGCCCGACCTCGCTCGCGATCATCGACGCGAGGAACGCCGTCTCCACCGAATGGTCCAGCGCGTTCTGGTTGTAGGAAAACCGGTATTTGAGGCGGCCGAGCAGCTTGATGATCTCGGGGTGGAGGCCGTTGATGTTGAGTTTCGCGACCGCCTCCTCGCCCGCCTGCGTCGTGACGAGATCGATCTCCTCCGCGGCGCGCTTCACAAATTCCTCGATCGAAGCCGGGTGGATGCGGCCGTCTTTCACCAGCGCATCGAGCGCCGAGCGCGCCACCTCGCGGCGCACGGGATCGAACGACGAGATCAGCACCATCTGCGGCGACTCGTCGATCAGCAGCGTGACGCCCGTCGCCGACTCGAACGATTTGATGTTGCGCCCCTCGCGGCCGATGATGCGGCCCTTCATGTCCTCGCTCGGCAGCTGTACAATCGTCGCGGTGAGGTCGTTGTTCGGCTTGCTCGCGATACGCTGCATGGCCGCGACCAAAATGCGCCGCGCGTCGGTCTGCAGCTCCTGTTCCGATTTCTCGAGCGTCGCCCGGCGCAGGGCGCGCAACTCGTCGCCGCACTCGAGGAGCACCTCCTCGCGAAGCTGTTTGCGGATTTCCTCGGCGTCCATCTGCGAGACGCCTTCGAGGCGCTTGCGGACGCTCTTCGAGAGGGCGCGGATGGCGTCGCGGGCCTGCTTCACGGCGGCGCTCTCGCGGTTGAGCCGCTCCTGGCGTTGCTCCAACTGGTAGTCGAGCAACGAGAGCGATTCCTCGTGCGCGCGGATTTCGCGCAACCGCACGTCGCTCTCAATCTCGCGGCGGTCGAACTCGCGGTTCAACTCCGCGCGTTTCTCCTGAATTTCGGCCTCCGCCTTCTGCTTCATCTCCTCCGCCGCCACTGCCGCCTCGCGGCGCGCGACCTCAATGAGTTCCGCCGCCTGCTCGTGCGCGGCGCGGCGCGTATGCCGGGTCAGGCGCCAAACGACCCAAAATCCGATCCCGCCGCCCACAACCAACGCCGCCGGAAGCGACCAGTCAAAAACGTCGCTCTCGGCGATCAGAAACGCGAAGTCGGCTGCGCTCACTGAAGTCAAGGGAGCGGCACCGTAGGCGACCGCCGATCAAGCTCAAGCCTTCTTCCCGCCCAAACCCCCTCCCCGGTTATCTGCCAGCCAATGGCAGTTGAAACGCCGGCAGCGTCCCGTCCAGCACCGCCTGCATTCGTGCCAGCGCCGCCTCCTCGCCGTCCGCCGCATCGGTCTGCATCAGCACATACGCCCAACGGTCCGCCCGCGCATGCGCCACGCGGTTCCACGCATCGAGCGCCAGTCGCCGCCCATGCGTCCCCACCACCGCATCCCCGCCCACAAACCAATAGGCCACCACGTGCGGCACCACCGCGCGACCGCTCGCCGTCGTCACTTCGCGCCGCACGCCCAACACCGTGGCCGGAAACGTCCCGGGGCCTTCCCCCGCCCGCGCCCCCGCGCCCGCCCCCCCCCGAAACGCCGCCCGCTTCACGCCCGTGATCGTCCAACCCTGCCCCACGAGACAGATTTCCGGCCGGTGGATCGACGTGCGGTCGCGCCCACTCAACACCACCGAAAGAAACACCTGGCTCGTCGGATCGGCCACCGCCACGTAGTTCTTCCGCGCAAACCCCGTGTCCGGCGGCAACAGCTCCCGCTCCACCGCCGTCACCTCCGCCCGCCGCCCGATCCATTCCGTGCCTAAAAACGCCGGCAGCTCCACCGGATTCTGCCCGTCCGCCGCGAGCACCACCCCCACCCCGCCGCGCGGCGGCATCGCGGCCAATCCCCGCAAAAAAATCATCTCCCCCGTCGCCAACCCGACGACCGCCACCGCCACGCCCCACGCGCTCCCCCGCGCGCCGTGCTCGGCCCGCCCCACCGCGCTCTCCGTCGGCGCGCTGTCCGTCGGCGCGCGCTCCGGCCACCACCGCTGCAGCAACGCCGCCGCCGCGAGCACGCCGCCGAGCACGATCACGAACACGCCGTAACCCATCACGTCGTGCGCGCGCTCGCCCCACCCCTGCCCGCCCCATTGCGCCGCAAACACGATCGACGAAATCCGCGCCACGTTTCCCACCAGCACCAGCGGAAAACATACCGCAAGCAGCGCCCCCCGCCGCCACCACGCCCGGAAATTCAGGTATCCGACCAGCAGCGACAACGCCGCCAGCGCCGTCAACGAACGCATCCCCGAGCACGCCGCGACCACGTCATAATGGTAGCGCCCGTCGGGCGCGACGAGTTGCGTGCCGTTTTGCAGCACGCCGATGCCCGCCGCGTGCGCCAACGTCGCGCTCGCCTCGATCACCCACAGCCGCAGCCAAAACCCCATCGTATCCAGCGCCCCCAACGGCACGGCAAAGACCAAAAACCCCAGCGGAAACGCCGCCGCCCCACTCCACCGCCGCCCGCCGCCCAGCCGCGCCACGCCCCAGACAAACACCAGCAGCGCGACGATCGACACCCGCGTCTGCTGGCCCGCGAATCCGACCGCATGCAGCGCCAGCCCGCCCGCCATCGCCCCGAACGCCGGCCACGGCCAAGCCCCGTCCGCCGCATCCGTTTCCCCGCCTGCCCCCCCCGCGGCCGCGCCCGCACCGCCCAGCTCCCCCCGTGGCGCCCGCCGCAAATTCCGCCACCCCAGCCATCCGCTCAGCGCCACGATCAGCAGGCCGTGCTCCGTCTCCGACGCGGGATCGAACCACTGGTAACCCCACCACCCCAACACCGACGCCGTGTCGATGTAGCCGCGCGTCGCGTTGCCGAAAAACTGAAACACCGCCAGCCCCGCCAACCCGGCCACGACCGCGGCCCACGGAAAGGAATGGCCGCGCGGTGTGCTGCTTGTCATGCACCCGGGAGAGAACTTAACTCCGCCCGCTTGGCAAAACCTTCGCACGCCCCCCTCCCGCCGCGCTTGCTCGCCCTCGAGCTCTGGGGCCTCGGCGACCTGGCCCTCGCGATCCCGTTCCTCCGCGCCGCCTCCGCCCACACCCGCGTCACTCTGCTGGCGAAACCCCACGCCGCCCCCCTGCTCGCCCGCTTCGCCCCGGACGTGACCCTCGTCCCGCTCACGGCCCCGTGGACCGCGTTCTCCGGAAAATACCGGCTGCACCGCTGGCCGTGGCGCGCACTCGCCCGCGTCCGCCGCACGTTGCGCACGCCGCCCTTCGACCTCGCCGTCTCCGCCCGCCCCGATCCGCGCGACCACGCCCTGCTCGCCCTCGTCGGCGCCCGCCGGCGTATCGGTTTTTCCCGTGCGGGCTCCGGCGCGTGGCTCACGACCGCCCTCGCCCCTCCGGCCCGCCCGCACCGCGCCGACCACTGGCGCGCCGTCGCCGCCGCGCTCGGTTGGACGCTGCCGGACGCGCCCGCGGCCACGGTTTCCCGCCCGGGCCGGCATCTGGTCATCCACACCGGCGCCGGTCATCCCGTGCGCCTCTGGCCGCGCGAACGCTTCGACGCCATCGCCGCGCGTCTGCGCGCCGCCGGCTGGCGGGTCACGCTGCTCGATGATTCGCTCCGCGACCTCGACGCCCTCCTCGCCACGCTCGCCACCGCCGACCGATTCATCGGCAACGATTCCGGCCCCGGCCACCTCGCCGCCTTGCTCGGCGTGCCCACCTTCACGATCTTCGGCCCGCAACTCCCCGCGCTCTTCGCGCCCCAACACCCCCGGGCCGCCTGGATCGACGGCGCCCCGTGTCCGCACAAACCCTGCTGCGACGCATGCCGTTTCGCGACGCCCCATTGTCTCCGCGACCTCTCGGTCGACGCCGTCTGGGAACCGCTCGGGCGTTTTCTGGCGGCGCCGGCGGCCCAACCATGACCGCCGCGCCGCCCACCCTGCCGGTTTCCCGGTGGCGCCGTGCGACGGCGAGCATCGGGGGCGCCGTGGTGGCGCGCATCGTCGGCGTGATCTGCGCCTTGGTGCAGGTGCCGCTGGCACTGCACCTCCTCGGCATCGAGGGGTTCGGCGCCTGGGCGATTCTCGGCACCACCGCCGGCCTCGTCGTGCTGCTCGACGGCGGCACCGGCTTCGCCCTCCAAAACGCCGTCTCCGAGGCCGCCGCCCGCCACGACTCGGCCAAAATCGCCGCGCTCGTCGGTTCGGTCCTGCGCCTGCAATGCGTCGCCGGCCTCGCGTTCGCCGCCGTCGGCGCGCTCGCCTGGACCTTCGCCGCGCCGCGGCTCGCGCCGTGGTTCGCCAGCGTGGGCGGAAACGCGGCCGGCGGTTGGCTGGAATTCGTCGCCCTCATGGCCCTCGTGCAGGTGGCGGCGCTGCCGTGCTTCCTCGCGGGGCGCCTCGCGTTTGCCCTGCAATCCGGCTGGCTCGTCGCGGTCCACACCGCCACGACCAATCTGCTCACCCTGCTGCTGACCCTCGCCGCCACCGCCGGCCACTGGTCGCCCCACCGCTTCGTCGCCCTCGCCTGCCTGATTCCGCTCGCCCTGAACGTCGCGCTCTTCGCGTGGCTGCGGCGCCGGTGGACCTCGCCCGCGGCGCCGGCCGCTCCGCCCGGAAATCGCTGGCGCGAATCGTGGGCGTGGTCCCGACGCGGCCTCGTCTTCTGGGTGCCCCAGGCCGCATCGACCCTCCACCAACAGCTGCCCCAGGCCGTCGTGGCGGCGATCGCGGGCCCCGCCGCCGTCGCCCCGTTCGCCCTCCTGGCCCGCCTGTTCAACTTCACCACGATGCCCCAACAAAGCTGGCTCGAGTCGATCTGGCCCGCCCTCACCGACGCCTACGCCCGCGGCGACACGGCCTGGGCCCGCGTCGCCGTCCGGCGCACGCTGCTCGTCGTGGCCGGCGGCGCCGTCCTGCCGCTGGTCCTGAGCCCGTGGTGGGCGCCGCCGCTGCTCTCGTGGTGGACCCAGCTGCCGGGCACGGCCTTCCCGCCCGAGTTGCTCCGCGCCATGAGCCTCAGTCTCGCCGCGTCGTTGATGTTGGCCCCGGTCTCGGTCTGGTTAAACGCCCGCGGCCGCCCGCACGGCCAGTCCATTTACGGCACGATCGCCATCGTCATTCTCCTCGTCACTCTCCCCCGCGCCGTCGCGCTCGGCGGGGCCGCCGCCGCTCCGTTGGTCACCCTGGCCGTCACCGCCGGCCTGCTCGTTCCCGCCATGGTCATCGATCTGGCCATCACCCAACGCATCGTGCTGAAATCCCGGTAGCCCATGCGCGTCGTCCACGTTTCCACCTCCGATCTCGCCGGCGGCGCCGCCCGCGGCACCTACCGCCTCCATCGCGCGCTCGTCGAGTCGGGCGTCGATTCCCGCCTGATCGTCAGCCAGAAACTGAGCGCCGATCCCACCGTCAGCGAAGCCTTCCCGCAGAGATTCTCCACCCTGCGGCGCCTGCTGCGCGAGCGCCTCGACCGTCTCCCGCTGGCCTGCTACCCGCGGCGCGCGCCCACGGACTTTTCCCTGAACTGGGCGCGCAACGGGGTCTGGCGCGCGATCGTGGCCGCCCGGCCCGACGTCGTCCACCTGCACTGGATCAACCACGGTTTTCTCCCGCTCGCCCATCTGCGCAAGCTGCGCGCCCCGCTCGTCTGGAGCCTGTACGATCTGTGGCCGTTCACCGGCGGCTGCCACTACAGCGGCGCTTGCCGCAGCTACGAACGCGCGTGCGGCGCCTGCCCCCTGCTCGGCTCGACCCGGGCGCGCGATCTGAGCGCCCGCATCCTCCGCGCCAAACGCCGCGCCTGGTCCGGCCTGCGTCCGGAAATCGTCTGCTTCAGCCGCCAGACCGAGGCCCAGACCCGCGCCTCCTCGCTCTTCGCCAATCTCTCCCTTTCGGTGATTCCCCCGCCCGTCGACACGCGGGTCTACCGCCCCATCCCGGTCGCCGACGCCCGTCGCTTGCTCGGCTTGGACCCCGCGGCCTTCGTCGTGATGCTGGGCGCCACCCAGCTCGGCCAGCCCCGCAAGGGCGCCGACCTCGCCCACGCCGCCCTCGCCTCGCTGGAACGGACCGGCCCGCTCGCCCAACTCACGCTCTGCACCTTCGGCGGCTCGCCGCCCGACGCGCCCGACCACGCCGGCGCGATCCCGGTAAAACACCTCGGCCCCTTGCACGACGACCTCACCGTCGCCCTCGCCTACTCCGCCGCCGACGCGGTCTTGGTGCCGTCCCGCGAAGACACCGGCCCGCTCGTGGCGGTCGAAGCCCTCGCCTGCGGCGCGCCCGTGATCGGCTTCCCCATCGGCCTGATCGCGGACTTGGTGCGGCACGGGCACACGGGGTTTCTCGCCACCCCGTTCGAGCCCGCGGGCCTGGCCGCCGGCGTGCGCTGGGCCGCCGAACACCGCGGCGACCCCGGCGTGCGCACCGCCGCCCGCGATGTCGCCGTGCGCCTCGCGGACGCCCGCGCCCAGGTGCCCCGCTACCTGGAAATTTACGCCCGGGCCCGGGGCACGCCGTGAACATCGGCCCATGACGCCCGCCCCCGCCCCGCCGCCCATCTGGATGGTGATTCCGGTCCACAACCGGCGCGAAACCACGCTCGGCTGCCTGCGCCATTTGCGCACCACCGGCGCACTCCCGTGGCTGCACGTCTGCGTCGTCGACGACGGTTCGGACGACGGCACCTCCGCCGCCATCCAGACCGAGTTCCCCACGGTCACCGTGCTCCGCGGCGACGGCCAGCTCTGGTGGGCCGGCGCGATCTGCCTGGGCATGCGCCACGCCCTCGCCGCCGGCGCCGCCACCGTCCTGTGGCTCAACGACGACTGCCGCCCACCCGGGTCCGCCCTGGAAAAACTCTGCGCCCTCGCCGCGCAAACCTCCGGCGTCGTCTGGATCGATGCGCGCGCCCCCGGCGGCTGGAGCTACGGGGCCCATCGGAAAACGCTCTGGCGCGTGCGCCGCTGCACGCCCGCGGAGGAGGCGCAGGGGAAAATCGATACGTTCAGCGGCAACTGCGTTGCCCTGCCCCGCGCGTGGATCGAACGCGTCGGCCTGCCCCACGCCCACCTCTTCCCCCACGGCATCGCCGACCTCGACTACGGCCTGCGCCTCCACGCCGCGGGCGCGCCGCTGCGGCGGCTGCCCGGCGTCGTCGCCGCCAACGCCGATCCGTCGCCGGCCTCGTCCGAATCATGGCGCACGAGCCCCCGGCCCATGCGCGCCATCTGGCGCGATTTTTCGTCGCCCCGGAGTTTTTTCCATTTCCCCGCCTGGCGCCGCTTCGCCCTGCGCCACTGGGGCCCCGTGTGGGGCTGGGCCGTGTTCGCCGCGCCCTACGTGCGCTGGGCCGCGATCGCCGTGCTCCGCACCGTCAGCTCACCCAACGCCCCGGGAAAAGCTTCGCGCTGACGACGAGCGCATTCGCGCACGCACGCCAGTCCGCCCCGCGGCTCTCCCACAGGAGGCGCGCCCCGAGCCCCGCACAACGCCCGGGCCGGTGCGCCAGCTTCGCGACCGCGAGGAGCGTTTGCAGCACGTAGCGCCGGCGCGCCGCCCGCGAAAAAAACCCGCGCCGCACGGCCAGAATCCGCGCCGCCGTCGCCCGCAACGGCGCCGCGTTCGTGTTCACTCGCGGACCGTCCTGCGGGTAAATATCCACGAGCGCCTCCGGCACGACCGGCACGCGGTCCGCGCCCGCCGCCGCAAGCAGCCGGTGCGCGAACTCCGCGTCCTCTCCCGGGCTCAGCGTTTCGTCGAACCGCGCGGCCCCGGGATGCCGGTGCAGGAGCAGCGGCGTGTTCCAGCGCGCCCGCCACAGCAGGTCGTCGCCGCGCCATTCGCCGACGCCGACCTGCACGTCCCGCATCCGACCGCGCAAGTGAAACCGCGCGCCACACACCACGAGCGCCGCCCCGGTGCGCCGCGCGAGCGCGAGCTGGCGCGCGAGTTTCTCCGGCCGCCACCC
>CAJAYO010000941.1 GCA_903948415.1 uncultured Opitutia bacterium
CCAACAGCATCGGCGCGGCCCCACCAGGCGTTTTGGCCACCACGGCGTTCGGTCCCCGCGTCACCGTCAACGACTTCCAGTCGGGCGTCACCTCCTCCGGCGCGTTCGGGGCGATCAGCACCTCGGGCACGATCAGCACCTGGGGTTCGTCCCTTGTCGGCGGCACCGCGGGCAAACCCAACGCCGCGGGCCAGCAGGAGATCGTCACCACCTCCCGGGCCATGGCGGCGATTGACAGCAACGGCTTCATCACAGCCTGGGGTGACACGGGCTTCGGCGGCACCAGCGCACCCAAGGACAGCGGCTACCGCCAGCTCTACGGCAACAGCGCCGCCTTCGTGGCGATCCGGCAAGACGGCTCGCTCTCTGCCTGGGGTAGCACGCTCAGTGGCGGCTCCGGCGCGCCCACCGGCACCGGTTATGTGCAGGTGTTCTCCACGCTCAACTCGTTTGCGGCCCTCAAGGCCGACGGCAGCATCAGCGTGTGGGGCAGCACCCTTGAGGGCAACACCAAGGCGGCCCCCGCGGGCACCGGCTACACCAACGTCTTCAGCAGCCAAGGCGCCTTTGCCGCCAGCAAGGCCGACGGCTCCGTCACCGTGTGGGGCAACAGCGGCGCAGGTGGCACGGGCGGCCCGACCGGCACCGGCTGGGTCGAGATCACCACTTCGGGCACGGCGTTTGTCGCCCTCCGGGACGACTCCACGCTCTTTTCGTGGGGATCTTCGACGACCGGTGGCACCGGTGCTCCTGCCGGCACTTTCCTCACCGTGCAGTCGCCGACGCTGTCCGCGCCCTATCTCCCGATTTCCGCCGGCGCGCCGGTGAACCTCGCCCTGAACCAGACGGTGCAAGCGCAGGTGTTTTTGGGCATCCAGGGCGACGGCCTCACCTTCACGATCACCAGCGGCACCCTGCCCGTGGGCTTGAAGCTCGATGCCGCCACCGGCTGGATCGTCGGCAACCCGGCCGAGCCGGGCACCTTCCCGCTCACCATCAACGCCACCGGCGCCGCCGGTAGCGTCACCCAGAACTTCACCCTCAGGGTGGAAAGCTCGCTGCTGCCCAACCAGCGTCAGGGCGCGGGCGCCGTCTACACGATTGGCTCGGGCTCGGACTACCCCAACTCGACGGCCTTTGCCGGCCTCACCGCCCACGGCGGCGTCTACGCCTGGGGAGCAGCCAACGCTGGCGGCACGGGTGCGCCCACCGGTACCGGCTACACCCAAATCACCTCCAACCAAAACGCCTACGCCGCGCTGAAATATGATGGCAGCATCAGCGTCTGGGGCAACACCCTTAGCGGGGGCGCTAGCGCGCCCACCGGCAGCGGCTACACCAAAATCTACTCCACAGGCACCAGCTTTGCCGCGATCAAGGCCGACGGGAGCATCAGCGT
This sequence comes from uncultured Opitutia bacterium, assembly GCA_903948415.1. Classification (GTDB taxonomy): domain Bacteria; phylum Verrucomicrobiota; class Verrucomicrobiia; order Opitutales; family Opitutaceae; genus GAS368. Next base: position 1,400 of record CAJAYO010000941.1, read on the forward strand.
CTGGGGCAACACCAATACCGGCGGCAGCGGCGCGCCCGCCACCACCGGCTACACCCGGATTTACGCCGCAACCGCTAGCTTCGCGGCCGTGAAGGCCGACGGCAGCATCACCGTCTGGGGCGATAGCCTCAACCTGATCGGCAAGACCCCAACCGGCACCGGCTTCACCAGCATTGTCCCCAACCAAAATGCCTATGCGGCGCTCAAAGCCGACGGCAGCATCACCGCCTGGGGCATCAGCACCGGTGGCGGCTCCAACGCGCCCACGGGCACCGGCTACACCAAGATCTTTGCCAGCCAAAATGCCTACGCGGCGCTCAAAATCGATGGCAGCATCGCCGTGTGGGGCGACACCGCCAAAGGTGGGACCAACGGGCCAGCCGGGATCGGCTTTGTCGATGTCTGGTCTTCCGCCAACGGTTTTGCCGCCATGAAGACCGATGGCTCCGTCGTCTCGTGGGGCGCCTCGGGCAACATTGGAACCGCCACACCCACAGACACCGGCTTCACCCAAATCTTTTCCACCGGCGGCTCCTTCGCGGCACTGAGGGCCGACGGCTCGATCGTCTCCTGGGGCTCCATCGATAGCGGTGGCACCGGCGCGCCTGGCGGCACCGGTTACACCACCCTCTACACCAACAACAACGCCTTCGCCGCCCTGAAGGCCGACGGCAGCATCACCGCCTGGGGCAAAAGCACCACGGGTGGCTTCTTCAGCCCCACCAACACCGCCTCGCCCACCGGCACCGGCTACACCCAGATATTCAGCCGCGCAGACGCCTTCGCCGCCATGAAGGCGGATGGCACCGTCAAGGTTTGGGGTTCAGCGGTTGCCGTGCAAGGTGCCTCGCGTCAAGTGGCGTTCGCCTCGCTTCAAAACGCCACCGCGGTGGTGCCCGCCCGCCAGTTCGCCGTGACCGGCAACCTGCCCAGCCCCCGACTCCTCACCTCGCTGGCCACCCAGGCCCTGGGCCTCAACGGCGTGGCGGCCTACCAGGTGGGCGCCAACGCGGGCCTCGGCCTCGGCAGCGCCATCACCTCAGGCGCCCTGCCGGACGGACTCAGCCTCAATGTCGCCACCGGCTATTTGGCAGGCACGGCCACCAAAGTCGGCACCTCCAACTTCACCGTCACCACCTACAACGGCACCGGCCAATCGAGCCAGGCCTATTCCATGACGGTTATGGCTGGCACC
>CAJAYO010000942.1 GCA_903948415.1 uncultured Opitutia bacterium
CTAAGGACGAGGCCGTTGCCCCACTGATTCACGAGGGTGGTGTGGGGGCGGGCGCCTCGGGGGGCGCGCGTTGAGGTTTGTGCGAGGGAAGATTAGGGGGAGGGGTGGCATGCGCCGCAACCGGCGCGGCTGCGGGGGAGGGGAATTTGACGAGGAGGGCGGCGCGTTCGAAAGGTTTGGCCATGAACTCATGCGCGCCGAGGTCGGCGCAGCGGCGCCTCGTGTCCGGTTCGCGGTAGCCGCTCATCACGATGACGCGTGGGGTGGATCGCGCGGAGGCGGCGGAGGGTCTCTTCGCCGGAGAGGCCGGGCCTTGTGAGCTCGAGGAGCGCGGCGGTGACGGGAGAAATTTGGTGGTGAAAAACGGTGCGAAGATGCGCGCCACTGTGTCGGGCCGCATGTCGGAGCCGTTGTCGGAAACCTCGGGCCCGACATCATTGCCCGTCGGGGCTCGGGGGGGAGGGAGGTGCGGACGAAGTCGACGTGGGCGTGCCGGGCGAAGAGAGACGGTGATTTCGCCGGATTTTTTGCCGATGGCGTCGGAGGCGTTGTTGACGAGGTTGATGACGATCTGCCGGAGCTGCGGCGTCGGCGAGCTCGGTGGGGGAACGTCGGAAAGGTGGAGGCTGAGGCGGGTGTTTTTGTGGATTGAAACGCAGAGGAGGGTGACGGTGCAACGGATGAGGGTGGTGAGGCTGACGGCTGGGCGACGAGGGTGCGCTTGCCGGCGTCGGCGCGCATCTGGCGGCAGAGATCGGCGGTGTGGCGGGCGGCGTCCTCGATACGGTCGAGGTGGGGACTGGCGGGGGGCGGGGGGGAGGACGCCGTCGCTGTCGCAGATGCCGGTGAGGTGTTCGTCGTAGCGGGAGCGGTCGGCCGTGCCGGGCAGGGCGTGCAGGGGGCGGGCGCGGTCGAGGACGACGCGAGGCCGAAGAGGGCGTCCTCCTGGCGGCCGATCACCTCGCGGGTGAGCGCAGGGCGCGGGATGGCGCGGCGGACGAACTCGGCCTCGAGGCGTTCGCGTCTGCGGGTGCGGTTGTCACGGAAGGCGAGGACGCTGAGGCCGACGCGAAGGGCGACGACGAGCCCTGTGGCCGTGCGGCGGGAGAAGCGCGGGGATTTGCGCGGAGCGACGTCTACTGGGGCGACGGGTCAACCCTGGGGCGTGGTCGGTCGCGGGCCACGGTTTCCGCGCTGGGCGGGGCGGGATGGCAGGGGCCACGCGGCCCAAGTCCCGGGGATGATCGGCGCGCGGGGCGAGAGTTTGGGGCGAAAAAAAGCCGTGCGCGAACGCACGGCTGGAAGGAGGGCTGGAAGCGCGCTCAGCGGGCGTAGGGCAGGGGGTGGCGCGCGGCGAGGACGGCGACGCGGGCTTTGACGGTTTCGAGGGCGGCGGCCTCGCCGGGCGTGCCGATGGCGGCGAGCACGGTGTGGATGCAACCGGCGATTTCGGCCATCTCGGACTCGACGAAACCGCGGGTGGTGATCGCGGGCGTGCCGAGGCGGATGCCGGAGGCCTGGAAGGGCGAGCGCGTCTCGAAGGGGACGGTGTTTTTGTTACACGTGATGTGGGCGCGATCGAGGGTCTCCTGCGCGACCTTGGCGGTGAGCTCGGGAAACGTGGTGCGGAGGTCGACGAGGAAGAGGTGGTTGTCGGTGCCGCCGGAAACAATCTTGTAGCCCATGCCGAGGAAGGCGGCGGCGAAGGCGCGGCTGTTTTTCACGACCTGTTCGGCGTAAACCTTGAACTCGGGCTTGAGGCACTCGGCGAAGCAGACGGCTTTCGCCGCGATGACGTGCATGAGCGGGCCGCCCTGGTTGCCGGGGAAGACGGCGGAGTCGAGGGCCTTGGCGTGAACGGCCTTGGCGAGGATGAGGCCGCCGCGCGGGCCGCGGAGGGTCTTGTGGGTCGTGGTGGTGACGAAATCGGCGTGCGGGACGGGCGAAGGGTGGACGCCGGCGGCGACGAGGCCGGCGATGTGCGCGATGTCGGCGAAGAGATAGGCGCCGACGGAGCGGGCGATCTCGCCCATGCGGGCGAAGTCGATGATGCGCGAGTAGGCGCTGGCGCCGACGGTGATCATCTTGGGTTTTTCGCGGACGGCGATGGCGGCGAGCTCGTCGTAGTCGATGAGGCCGTTGTCCTCGCGGACGCCGTATTGAACAAACTGATAGAGTTTGCCGGAGAAGTTGGCGGGGTTGCCGTGGGTGAGGTGGCCGCCGTGGCTGAGGTTCATGCCGAGGACCTTGTCACCGGGGACGAGGACGGCGGCGTAGACGGCGGCGTTGGCCTGGGAACCGGAGTGGGGCTGGACGTTGGCGTAGTCGGCGCCGAAGAGTTTTTTGGCGCGTTCGATGGCGAGGACCTCGACCTTGTCGACCTGTTCGCAGCCGCCATACCAGCGGCGGGCCGGGTAGCCCTCGGCGTATTTGTTGGTGAGCACGCTGCCCTGGGCCTCGAGGACGGCGGGGTAGGTGAAGTTCTCCGAGGCGATGAGCTCGATGTGGCCTTCCTGGCGGGCGCGTTCGGCGGTGATGGCCGAGAAAATTTCCGGGTCGAGGATCGAGAGAGGAGCGGAGGTGAGCATGGCGTGGAAAAGAGAACGGCAAGGGTCCGGCAACTCCGGCGGGACGCAAAGATTTTCTGCGTCAGCCTTTGGCGGCGAAGCGGGCTTTGATGAATTCGACGAGGCTCGGGATGGCTTCGACCATTTCGTCGCGGGTGGATTCGTAGAGGCGGATCGGGCCGCCGAAGGGGTCGCCGATTTCCTTGTCGCCGCGCTGGGGCATGAACTCGCGGAAGAGGTGGAGGTTTTTCGGCGGGGGCTCGGCCTGGAACTGGATCATTGCGCGGTGCGATTCGGTCATGCCGAGGACGAGGACGGCCTCGTCGAGCATCGGCTGAGTGAGGGGGCGGCTGACGTGCTTGGAGATGTCGAGGCCGACCTTTTTGAGGGCGATGACGGAGTTTTCGGAGACGGGATCGCCGGCGCGGGCGGCGACGCCGGCGGAGACGACCTTGAGGGAGCGCAGCGGCTCGGGCTGGGCGGCGAGGGCGTGCTGGAGGAGCGCGGCGGCCATGGGGCTGCGGCAGATGTTGGCCGTGCAGACAACGATGATGGTTCCGGGCGCGGGCATGGAGGCGAAGGGCGAAGGGATACGGTTTTGCGGGAAAGGCAAAGCCGGAGTGTGGCGGCGGAAAAAGGGGCGCGAGCGCGGCTCAGAGTTTCTTCAGGGCCTGCAGCGAGCGGTGCAGATGGACGGCGCGTTGCAGGGCGAGATCGATGAGCGGGGGCGGGGTCGCGGGCTTGGGGGATTTTTCGGCGGCGGGCAGTTCGGGCGCGAGATCGTCGAGGGAATCGTCGGCGGTCCGCGCCAAGGTGGCGGGGTCGGGGAGGCCGCGGTGGTCTTGGGCGAGGCGGGCTTCGTCGTTGCGCAGTTTGTCCGGCGAGTCGATGACGAGGGATGCGACCGTGGCGCCGGCGGCGAGCGCGTCGTAGGCGCGGCGTTCCTCGGCGGGGGCGAGTTTGAGCGCGAGATCGGGTTTCAGGGCGGAGGAGGCGGTGCCGATGACGATCAGGCCGGCGGCGGGAAGCCGGGCGGCGAGCGGGGCGAGGACGGCGGGGGCGGTGTCGGCGTTGAGGAGGAGAAACACGGGGGCGCGCGCGGTGGCGTTGAATTTCAGCCAGGCGTCGAGGGCGGTGCCGGCGGAGGCGTCGCCGCGGGCATAGCGGAGATCGAGGACGCAGGGTTGCTTGGGTCCGGCGGCGACGACGGGGAGATCGGCCGGCAGGGTGGCGACGCGGTGGTAGGCGAGCCCCTGGCCGAGATCGCGGGTGAGCGGGGCGGCGGGGGCGAGGGTGGCGGCGCCGGCGAGAACGAGGGCGAGGAACGGGAAAGCGAACGGTTGTTTCATCGGCGGTTGAGCTGGCGGGCGCCGATGTCGCGGCGGAAATATTTGGAGGCGCACCGGATGGCGGCGCAGGCGGCGTAGGCGTTGGCGGCGGCGGCGGCGAGGGTGGGCGCGAGGGCGGTGACGCCGAGGACGCGGCCGCCGTTGGTCACGATTTGGTCGGCGGCGTTTCGGGCGGTGCCGGCGTGGTAGACGGTGGTCGCGGGCGGGAGCGCGGCGGGGGCGGGGAAGGTGATGACGTCGCCTTTCGGATACGCGTCGGGGTAGCCGCGGGCGGCGATGACGACGCAGACCGCGTAGTCGGGTTTGACGGCGAGCGGGCCGAAGGCGGCGAGCCGGCCGGTGGCGGCGGCCCAGAGGAGGGCGAGGAGATCGGTGGCGAGGCGGGGCAGGACGACCTGTGTCTCGGGGTCGCCGAAGCGGGTGTTGTATTCGATCACGCTGGGCCCGGAGGGCGTGAGCATGATGCCGATGAAGAGCGTGCCGCAAAACGCGATGCCCTCGTCGGCGATCGCGTGGACGGAGGGGCGGACGATTTCGTCCTCGATGCGGGCGAGGAGCGCGGGCGTGACGACTTCAGCGGGCGAATACGTGCCCATGCCGCCGGTGTTGGGGCCGGTGTCGCCGTCGCCGACGCGTTTGTGATCCTGGGAGGTTGGGAGGATGACGTAGTCGCGGCCGGAGACGACGACGAGAATCGAAGTTTCCTCGCCGAAGAGACAGTCCTCGACGAGGAGTTGGCGGCCGGCGGAGCCGAATTTGCCGCCGTCGAGCATGTCGCGCACGGCGGCTTCGGCTTCGGCGAGAGAGGTGGCGACGATGACGCCTTTGCCGGCGGCGAGGCCGTCGGCTTTGATCACGATGGGAATTGCGCGCGTGCGCAGGTAGGCGAGGGCCGGGGCGACTTCGCTGAAAAAGGCGGCGGGCGCGGTGGGGATGCGGTGCTTCAGGAGGAGCTGTTTCGTGAAAATCTTGGAGGCTTCGAGGCGCGCGCCGTCGGCTTTGGGGCCGTAGACGGGAAGGCCGATTTCGTGCAGGCGGTCGGCGAGGCCGAGGGAGAGCGGGACTTCGGGGCCGACGACGACGAACTCGATTTTTTCGCGTTGCGCGAGGGCGACGAGGCCGGGGACGTCGTCGGCGGCGACGGGGACGCAGGGGGTTTCGAGGGCGATGCCGGCGTTGCCCGGGGCGCAGAGGACGCGGGGTGCGGCGGGCGAGGCGAGGAGGGCGCGGACGAGGGCGTGTTCGCGTCCGCCGGAGCCGACGACGAGAAGGGAGCGAGGAAGCGCAGGTGAAACCACGTCGGGAAACACTCAGAGGGGCGTGCGGGTGGCAAGGCCGGGATGCGGCATGGCGCGGCGGTTCACGGCAGGAAATGGACTTCGAAGAGGACGTCGGCGCGGGCGGGGTGACGCCGCCTGGGGCGAGGAGGGGGCGACGACGCGGCGGAGAACTTCGCGGCGTCGCGCGGCGGAGGAGGAACCGAACGGCTTGCCGTCGGGGAGCGGAGGGCCGGGAACCACGAAGCCGGCGCGGAGCGGCCGGCTCTCGGCCACGCGGCCGTCCAGAGAGAGGTGGGTGGCGGGCGGGGTTTGCGCGGCGGCCCGGCCCCCGCGGGAGCTTACAGCACCTGGAGTTTCTTGCGGTAGAACGCGACGACCTCGTCGGGGTCGTCGGTGAAGAGGATGTAGTCGGCGATCCAGGCGGGGGCGCGTTTGCTGCGGATCATCTCGTTGATCTGTTTGCGGAGATCGCCCCAGAATTTGGAGTTGAAGAAGACGTAGGGCACGCGCGGGCGGATGCCGAGTTTGAGGTTGCAGAGCTCGATGCCGACCTCCTCGAGAGTGCCGACGCCGCCGACGTTGAAGATGCAGAAATCCGCGGCTTCGAACCATTTTTGGCGGAAGTGGCGGGAGGACTCTTGGAAGGTGTTGAAGAAATCGACGCCGAGTTCGGGGGGTTGGGCCTCGAGTTCGAGGAAGCAGGCGCCGGTGAGCGCGCCCTTGTTGCGCGCCTGGTCGGTGGCGAGGCGCATGACGCCGCCGCCGCCGCCGGTGAGGACGCCGAGGTTGCTGCCGATGAAGCTGGTGAGTTTTTCGACGAGGGCGGAGATGCGGTCGGTGTCGGCCTGGTCGAGTCCGACGGCGGAGCCGTAGAAGGCGAGGATGGTGGCTTCCTGGAATTTGCGGGCCATCTCCTCGCGGACGAAGAAGCCGTGCTCCTTTTTGTAGACGTGCTGGTAGAGGTCCTTGGTGAGCTCGTCATACCAGTAGACCTTGAGGCCGATGCTATCGAACATATCGAGACGGGCGTGGGCGTTGCTTGAGAAGAAGTAGCCGTGGGTGCGCGAGGGCTTGCGGAAGACGAGGCGTTTCAACTTCACGTCGCCGAGGCGGGTGACGAGCTCGATGTGCTCGAGGAGGTCGGGGAAGAAGTCGGCGATGAGGGTGTCGGCGTCGGCGGGCGCGGCGTCGAGGGCCTGGATGAGGGTGCGGCTGCCGATGGGGCAGGCCTCGCCCTCGAGGAATTTGCGGAGATCCTCGTTGGCGCGGACGACGACGGCGCGGTTTTCGGTGGTGCCGCTCTGGCCGCGGACGGTGATCTTGGTCTTGGGCTTCGCCTCGGCGTTATCGCGGGGCGGGTTGTGGTCGAGGCACTGGTAGAGGTTGGCGGAGGTGGCGAGGAGGCGCTGGCGTTTTTTTGTGAGGGACTTGCTCTCGGGGTCGTCGGCCTCGGGGGCGCGGTAGATGTCGACGGAGACGACGGGGTTCACGACGGGCTGGTCGCCGGTGTTGTAGATTTCCAACATGACGTTGGTGCCGAAAGTCTTGATGGGGTCGAGGAGGACGGCGCTGGTGTGGATGCCGAAGTTGCCGGGTCCGGGGTTGAGGACGACGAAGTGCTCTTTCAGATACATGGAGCAGCTGGTGAGGATGCCGGAGCGCGGGGCGATGGAGAGCGGCGAGGCGTCGCGGCGGACCTGGACCTTGTCGAGGAAGGCGCGGCCGGCGAGGCCGCTGACGATGCGCTCGAAGCTGAGGCGCTGGAGTTTGGGGTTGATGGTGTAGCTGACCTGGTGGGGGGTGAGGAAGACGCTGCCGCGGCTGTCGATGCTGATCGTGTTGGGGAGCTTGAGGCGGTTTTCCTTGATGGCGTCCCAGATCTCCATGCTGGTGAGTTTGGCGGCGGCGGGGGCGTAGAAGAGGCGGCCGACGGGCGAGCCGACGCGGAGGAGTTTTTTCCAGTAAGGGGCGTTGGGGAAACTGGGATCGTAGACGAAGGCGTCGGCCTCGAGTTCGACGCGGTTGCCGGCGACGTGCGGGGCGCCGGTGACGAGCATCTCGATGCCGATGCGGGCGAGGGAGCTGCGCTCGGTGAAGCGGAGGGCGGCCACGTGGGGCTGGAGGGCTTCGAATTCGGCCGGATGACGGGGCCAGAAGGCGAGGGTGAGCGTCACGGTGCGCTCGTCTTTATTTTTTACGGTGAGGATTTGGCCGTCCTGGCTGGTCCAAAATTGATCGGGATGCATTTTGAGGGCGGCGAGAAATGACCTTTCGCGGGGTGCGACACAAGCGGGGAGTAATTGGTTGCTTTCGCGGGGGGGCGCTGGCAGACCCGACGGCTTTTACGGCACAAACCACCCTGCGCCGTGACTCTACGCTGTCCCAATACTCAACGCATGAAACTGAATTATACCGCCACGATCACCTTGCTTGCGCTCGGCCTCGCCGCCGCTCGCGCCGAAGACAAGAAAATTACGGTTCCGGGCCTGAGCCCGGCGCCCGCCGCTCCGGCTGCCGCGCCGGCTGCGCCCGCGTTTACGGAAGCGCAAATCGTCGAGGAGTTCGGCTGGTTCGTCGGCAAGCGCGTCGGGCTGACCGAGCTTGAGTTCACGCCGGCCGAAATCGCCGCGTTCGTGAAGGGCATCTCGGTGGCGGCGGCGGGCAAAGACACGCCGTTCGAGCTCGAGAAGATCGGGCCGTTGATGGACGAGTTCATGCAGAAGAAGCAGGCGGCGTTTGCCTCGAAGGCGAAGGCCAAGAGTCTGACGGCCAGCACGGCTTTCTTCACCAAGCTCAAGGAAAACAAGGCCATCATCGAGCTGCCCAGCGGTCTCCGCTATGAGATCGTGAAGACCGGCGAAGGCGCGTTTCCGAAGGCGTCCGACACCGTGAAAGTGCACTACGTCGGCACGCTCGTCGACGGCACCGAATTCGACAGCTCCGTCAAGCGCGGCGAGCCGGCGGAATTTCCCCTCGAAGGCGTGATCCCCGGCTGGACCGAGGGTCTGCAAAAGATCAACAAGGGCGGTAAGATCAAACTCTACGTCCCCTCGCATCTCGCCTACGGCGACGACGGCAAGGGCGGCATTCCGCCGAGCTCGACGCTGATTTTCGATGTCGAGTTGCTGGAGATCAAGGCGGGCGCCCCGGCGGCGCCGGCGATGCCCGTCGCTCCGGCGGCGGCACCGGGCGCGAAGTAAGCGCAGCGGGAAAAGACGAATTGAGAACCAAGCCCCCGGCGCGAGCCCGGGGGCTTTTTTGTCGGCGCGCGGTGGAGCTCGGTCCGGCGCGAAAGGGCCGCGGGGCGGAGAGGCGGACTGAAGTCCGCCCTACCCCGAGCCGAGGACGGTGTGGGCGTCGGCGAGGAACGCGGCGACGTCGGCGTCCTGGGTTTCCCAGGAGCACATGAGACGGTAGCCGTGTTCGCCGACGAAGCGGTAGAAATGCCAGCCGCGGGCTTCGAGGGCGGCGACGGCGGCGGGGGGGAGTTCGACGAAGACGCCGTTGGCTTCGGGCGGGACGACGAAGGTGCAGCCCAGGGCGCGCAGTCCGGCGGCGAGGGTGGCGGCCTGGCGGTTGGCGTGGGCGGCGTGGCGGAGCCAGGCGCCGTCGCGGAGGACGGCGTCCCACTGGGCGGTGGCGAAGCGCATTTTGGAGGCGAGCTGGCCGGACTGTTTGACGCGGTAGTCGAATTCGCGGGCGAGTTCGCGGTTGAAAAAGACGACGGCCTCGGTGGTGAGCAGGCCGTTTTTGGTGCCGCCGAAGCAGAGGACGTCGATGCCGGCGCGCCAGGTGAGGTCGGCGGGGGAATGGCCGCCGCGGTCGCGAAGGGCGGCGGCGGCGTTGGCGAAGCGGGCGCCGTCGAGGTGGACGGCGAGGCCGTGGGCGTGCGCCCAGTCGGTGAGGGCGCGGAGTTCGGCGGGGGTGTAGACGGTCCCGAGTTCGGTGGACTGCGTGAGGGAGAGCGCGCGGATTTTCGGGGCGTGGACGCCGTGCCCGCGGAGCAGGAGCGGGGCGAGGTCGGCGGGCCGCAGCTTGCCGTCGGGGGTGCCGACGGGGAGCAGTTTGCTGCCGCCGGTGAAAAATTCGGGTGCGGCGCACTCGTCGGTCTCGATGTGGGCGAGCGCGTGGCAGAGGATGCCGTGGTGGCGCTGGCAGAGGGCGGAGAGGGCGAGGGCGTTGGCGGCAGTGCCGTTGAAAACGAAGAAGACGTCGCAGGCGGTTTCGAAGAGATCGGCGAAGCGCTGCTTGGCGCGGGCGGTGGTGGCGTCGTCGCCGTAGCTGGGCACGCGGCCGGAATTGGCGGCGACGAGGGCGGCGAGGGCCTCGGGGCAGAGGCCGGCGGTGTTGTCGCTGGCGAAGGCAAAATCGGGGCGGGGGCCGGACATCGGAATTTTGGTGTTTGGCAACGGGGCGGGCGGCGCGTCTTGTGACAGCGCACGCGATGAACGCAATGGACGTCAACCTCTACCTCGTGGGATTCATGGGCACGGGCAAAAGCACCGTGGGGCGGGCGGTCGCGCACAAACTGGGTTTTCACATGGTGGACAGCGACCACGAGATCGAGCGGGAGCAGGGGAAGACGATTCCGGAGATTTTTGCGCAGGACGGGGAAGCGGCGTTTCGGGCGATGGAGCGGGTGTTTATTGAAAGCGGGCATCCGGCGGAGCGGACGGTGGTGTCGTGCGGGGGCGGGCTGGTGGTGCAGCCGGGCATGCTCGCGCTGCTGAAGAGCAAGGGGGTGGTGGTGTGCCTGCACGCGTCGGTGGAGACGATTCTGGCGCGCACGTCGCGGCAGCAGAACCGGCCGCTGTTGATCGCGGAAGATCCGGCGGAGCGGATCCGGACGCTGTTTGCGCAGCGGGAGCCGATTTACAGGCATTCGGGGACGGTGATTCTCACGGACGCGCGGCCGCTGACGGACATCGCGGGGCACGTGATGCGCGCGTGGCGGCGCGATGCGGGCGATTTCCGGCGGGCCCGGGGCCAACGCTGATGGACGCGCGGCAGGAGGAACTGCGGCGGCGGCTGGGCGAGCTGGGCTTTGACGACGTGCGTTTCGCGGTGTTGTCGAGCGGCCGGGACGACGGGCTGCGCGCGTGGCTCGACGCGGGGATGCAGGGCGAGATGGGGTGGATGGAGCGTTCGGCGGCGAAGCGCATCGACCCGCAACTGGTGCTGCCGGGGGCGCGGTCGGTGATCATGCTGGGTGTGAGTTATGCGGGGCGGACGGCCGGGGCGGGGGAGGGGCGGCCGACGTGGGCGCGGTATGCGTTGAACGAGGACTATCACGATACGATCAAACCGGCGCTGGTGGCGGCGGGTCGGGTGATCGAGGAATTGTTCGGGGTGGGCGAGCGGGACTATCGCTACTATGTGGATACGGGACCGGTGTTGGAGCGCGGGTGGGCGGCGCGCGCGGGGATCGGCTTTGTGGGGAAAAACGCGATGCTGATTTCGCGGCGGCACGGCAACTGGCTGTTGCTCGCGGCGATTTTGACGACGGTGGAGCTGGCGGGCGACGAGCCGATCCGGAAAAAGGTGGCGAACACCGCCCCGGCGCGGGCGGGCGACGTCGGGTTGCTGTGCGGGAAATGCACCCGGTGCCTCGACGCCTGTCCGACGGACGCGTTTGCGCGGCCGGGGGTGGTGGACGCACGGCGCTGCGTGTCCTACCAGACGATCGAGAACAAAGGGGTGATTCCGCGGGAGCTGCGGGCGGGGATCGGCCGGCGGATCTACGGGTGCGACGTGTGTCTGGAGGTGTGCCCGTGGAACCGTTTCGCGCAGGAAGGGCGGAAGCTGCTGCTGGCGGCGCGCGGGGAGATCGCGGAGCTGGGGCTGGGCGAGATTTTGGCGCTGACGCCGGGGCGGTTTGCGGAAGTGTTCCGGCGGACACCGATCAAGCGGGTGAAGCTCGGCGGGCTGTTGCGCAACGCGTGCATCGTGGCCGGGAATTCGGGCGAGGTGTCCTTGTTGCCGCAGCTTCTGCAGCTGGCGGGCACGCATGAATTGGCGCTCGTGCGGGCGCATGCGGTGTGGGCGGTGTTCCGGCTCGGCGGGGGCGCCGGGCTGGCGGCCGCGCGGGCGGCGGAAACGGACGCGAACGTGAGGGCTGAATACGCGGCGGAAGACGCGCCCGTCACGTAAACGCCGCGTTCATGCGGGCGACGAAGGCGGCGGGCGGGCGGGTGGGGCGGCCGCGGAGGTCGCAGAAGGCGTGGGCGCTCTGGCCGGTGGCCAGAAGTTCGTCGCCGCGGAAAACCTCGTAGTCGATGCGGATGCGCAGGAGCGGTTTTTCGCGGATGGTGGCGACGATGGTGAGCGTGTCGTCGTAGAGGGCCGGGCGGCGGTATTTTGCGGAGACCTCGAGGACGGGAATGCGGAAGCCGTCGGCTTCGAGCTGGCGGTAGGGGAAGCCCTGTTCGCGGAGGAGCTGGGTGCGGGCGACCTCGAACCACGGCAGATAATTGGCGTGATAGACGATGCCCATCATGTCGGTCTCGGCATAACGGACGGTGACCTCGGCGCGGGCGGCGATCATGGTTCGGCGTCGGCGGCGACGGGATGGAAGAGGGCCTCGGCGGATTCTTTCCAGCAATTGCGGGTGGCCCAGGCGCGTCCGGCGGCGCCGAGTTGCCGGCGCAGCGGGGCGTTGTGGATGAGTTTCGCGAAGGCGGCGGCGAGCTGGGCCGGGCGGTGGGGTGGGACGAGCAGGCCGGTGACGCCTTCCATCACGGCCTCGGATACGCCGCCGACATCGTGGGCGACGACGGGCAGGCCATGGGCAGCGGCTTCGAGGTAGACGAGGCCGAAGCCCTCGACGCTGTGCTCGAGATTGACGCTCGTCATCGCGAAGATGTCGGCGCGGTCATAGAGGTCGGAGAGTTCCTCATCGGGGATGTTGCCGAAGAAGCGGACGGTGAGATCGGGTTTTTCGGCGGCGGCGGTGCGGAGGTGCGCCTCGTAGTTGCCTTTGCTCTGGCCGCCGACGACCCAGTATTCGAGACGGGCGCGGACGGCGGGGGCGAGCATTTGCAGGGCCTGCAACGTCAGGAGCTGGCCCTTGCGCGGGTGGAGGCGGCCGACGGTGAGAATGACGATTTTTTTGCGCGGGGTGTCGGGTTTGGGGGGCACGACGGCGAAGTCGGAGCGGAGGGCGCCGGGCGTGAGGAAGATTTTTTCCGCGGCACCGGGGAAGTGGGAGAGGAGCAGTTCCTGGGTGTAGTTGGTCAGGGTGCTGACGCGGGTGGCGCGGCGGATGAGCTGGCCGGCGAGCCAGCGGCGGAGGGGGCTGCGGGCGAATTTCAGGATTTCGGAACCGTGGAAGGTCAGCACCAACCGGCGCGGGCGGAAGGCGTGGAAGAACTGCAGAAGCATCATGGTCATCATCGGTCCCGGCTCGGGGAGATAGACCGTGGCATAGCGGAGGTCGCGGCGGTGGCGGATGAGTTCGCGGGCGAGTTGGACCTGACACCAGAGATCGTGCGTGCCCTTGAGCGGCAGGCGGCGGAGGCGGAACGGCCAGTCGGTGCGCTCGACGGCGGGCGGCGCGGACTGAGCCCAGACCTCGATATTGTAGCCGAGGCTTGCGCTGGCGCGGGCGATTTCTTCGGTGAACGTCGCGATGCCGCCGCGCACGGGGTAGAATTCGTGCGTGATGAGGAAAACCGGCCTGGTGGTCGGGGCGGTTGAGTAAGCGGGCATGCGCTGGTGGAGGAGGCGGTCGGCCGGCGGCTGGTGACGGTCGGCCGAGCGGACGAAAGGGGAGTTAGGTCGCCGCCAGCATTCTGGCAAGTCCGGCGATAAGGCGGAAGCAAAGCGGCTGAAACCGCGAAACGTGGGACGAGTGGTGGCGTCGATCCGGCCGGGAGTGCGGCCAAGAAATGGGTTTACATTCGGAGGTCCCATAACATACAAGAAATGAATAATGCCAGACGCAGTCTCACCCAACCAAGGCAACACCAAGCCGTTTCCGCCGACTCCGAAGCCCTTTACGCCCGAGGACGAAACGGCGCTGCGCGAAGCCCTGAAGCGTTGTTCGCCGTCCGCGTTCGAGGCGGCGGTGCAGTTTCGCAAGACCGGCAATCCTGAGCATGTTCCGGCGGTGGTGATCGGGGTGATCGAGCGTTTCGTCGAGCCGGATTTGCGGATGAAGTTGAAGGACGCGGATGACGATTTGCGCCTGATCGAAGACCTCGGGATCGATTCGCTGACGATGATGGAGATCGTGATTCTGGTGGAGGACGTGCTCCAGATGACGATCAACAACGACGAATTGCGCAATCTGCGCACGGTGGGGGACGTGAAGACCTTTATCGACTGCAAGATCCGCGGGCTGACGCTCCCGAAGCCGACGAAGTTCATCCCGATCGAGCACATCGGGGCGGTGATGCCGGTGCAGCCTCCGTTCCTTTTCCTGAACGAAGCCTCGGTGAGTTCGACGGCGGCGAACGGCAAATACAAGATTTCGGGCCAGGAGTTCTTTTTGCAGGGGCATTTCAAAGACAATCCGGTGATGCCCGCCTCGATCATGCTCGAGGCACTGGGCCAGTTGGCCGTGCTGTATCTGCTCGAGGGTGCGCCCACGGAGCCCGGCAAGGTCGTGAGCCCGCAGACGATTTTCTTTACCGGCTGCGAAGGCGTCCGGGCCCACCGGATCTGCAAACCTGGCGACATCCTTTCGCTTTCGATCAAACCGAAACGGATGAAAATGCCGTTGGCGACGTTCGAGGGGGCCATTCGGGTCGGGCAGGAAAAGGCCGTCATCGTCGAAGAGATCACGCTGACGTTTGGCCTGGTCGACGCCGTGGATGCCCCGGTGCCGATCAACGGGACCGCGGCGCAGAGCGCCGCCGCCGCACCGGTGGTCGTCGCGCCACCGCTGCGCGTCGCGATCAACGCCTGAGTGTGGGGCCCGCCCGGCGGGAACGACGGGGAGAATTTACGGCGACCGCAGGGTCGCCGTTTTTTGTTTTTGCGCGGAGCGTCCTCCCGCGTTGACCGGCGCCGGTGAAGCGCTTTTGCTCCGTTTCCCGGTCGGCACACTCCCGTTTGAAGGGCGTGTTCCGCGCCGCTCTTTCACGCATGCCCAGAGTTTTTATCACCGGCCTAGGATTTATCACGAGCATCGGCAACGACGCCGCGACAGTGACGCGCAACCTGCGCGAGCTGCGGCACGGATTTGAGGTTTACCCGCCGTTCCAGAAGCCGGAAATCCCGGTCAAGGTCCTCGGCACGATCAAGGATTTCACGACGGATTCGCCGGACCCGGAGGACTGGACGTTTCCGGCCGCCTACAAGATCAAACGCGAGCTGTTGCGCACGATGGCGCCCAACGGACTGTTCGCGCACTGCGCCATGTTGCAGGCGGTGGCCGACGCGAAGCTGACGGAGCCGGACATCTCGAATCCGCTCACGGGTCTCTACGCGGCGTCGGCCGGGTCGCCGTATTTGCTGCATTACCACAATGACCGGCTCAACAAGGTTGGCGTGATGCGCTGTTCGCCGCTCGGCATCGTCGCGTCGATCGCCGGGACGTTGAATTTCAACCTGGTCGCCGCGTTCAAGATCCAGGGTTCTTCGTGCGGTTTTTCGTCCGCCTGTGCGTCGTCGGCGCACGCGCTCGGCTACGCGCTGGATGACCTCAAGTTGGGCCGGCAAAAACGGATGTTTGTGGTCGGGGCGGAAGACGGGAACGTCGACGCGATTCTGCCGTTTGCCGGGATGCGCACGCTGTCGTTGCAGACCGACCCGAATCTGGCGTCGCGGCCGTTCGACGCGGCGCGCGACGGTTTTGTCGGCACGGGTGGCGGCGTCGCGCTTGTGCTCGAAACCGAGGACGAGGTGGTGCGGCGCGGGGTGACGCCGTACGCGGAAGTGCTCGGCTGGGGCCAGGCGTCCGACGGCTGGAACGTCGCGATTTCCCATCCCGAGGGCAACGGTTCCGCGGCCGCGATGACGAACGCGCTGCGGGCGAGCGGAGTGGCGCCCGAGAATGTCGACTACGTCAACGCACACGCGACCTCGACGTTGATCGGGGACATTTCGGAGGCGCGGGCGCTCCGCGCCGTGTTCAAGGACGCCGCGACGCGGCCGGCGGTCAGCAGCACGAAGGCGCTGACGGGGCACGGGCTCTCGCTGGCCGGGGCGATGGAGAGTGCGTTCTGCGCGCTGGCGCTGCGCGACGGGTTCATGCCGGGCAACGCGCACCTGACGAAAGTCGATCCGGAATGCGGGGGCCTCAATATTTTGCGCGCGACCGAAAACACGCCGCCGGACATCGTCGTGAAGAACAGCAGCGGATTTGGCGGGGCCAACGTCGCGCTGGTCTTCAAGCGGGTCGCCTAAGCCTGTGGCCGCCACCCGCGTTTCCGCCCTGCACCGCACCGCGTTTGTCACCGGGGCGAGCACCGGCCTTGGGCGGGCCTTTGCCGAGATGCTGCTCGCCGATGGCGTGCGGGTGTGGGGCACGGCGCGCGACGCGGCGCGGCTCGCGCCGCTCGCGGCGGGCCACGCGGGAAATTTCACGGCGGTGGTCCTCGATCTGCGGGACGGGGCGCAGGCGGAGGCGGGGTTTCGGGCCGCCGACCGCGCCGCGGGCGGATTCGATCTCGTGATCAACAACGCGGGCTACGGGGTGTTTGCGGAGTTTGCCGCCACGGATTTCTCGGAGTGGGCCGAGCAGTTGGAGGTGATGCTGGTGAACACCGCCCGACTGTCGCATGCCGCACTCGGCGGCCTGCTGGCGCGGAACCGCGGGGCGCTCGTCAACATCTCGTCGCTCGCCGCGGAATTTCCCCTGCCGTTCCAGACCGCCTATAACATCGCGAAAGCGGGCCTTTCCGCGCTCAACGAGAGTCTGATGATGGAGGTTTCCGGCACGGGCGTGGTCATTCTCGATGTGCGGCCCGGCGATTATCGAACCGACTTTGAAGGCTCCGTCCGCCGTCCGCCGTCGGGGGCGACGGTGCCGTCGCCGCGGCTGGCGCGCGCGTGGGCGGCGTTTGTCGCGATGATGGAATCGGGTCCCGCGCCCGCACACGCGGCCGCCGCCCTGCGCCGGGCGTTGCTGCGGAACCGCAGCGGCACGGTGCGGATCGGACGTTTTTTTCAGGCGGTGGTCGCACCGTTCATGGTCCGCTTCGGTTCGCTGGCGCTCAAACGCCGCATCCAGGCCGCTTATTTCAACCTCACCTGACCGAATGTCCAAGGTTCGCATCCTCGTCCTCACATCCAGCACCGGCGGCGGCCACGACGCGCGAGCGGAGGCGTTTGCGGAGTGGTGTTTCCAGCTTTACCGCCACGACGTGGATGTGCGGATCGAGCAGATGCTCGAAAAATCGTCGGTGGTGAACCGCGCGGGGGTGAATCTCTACAACCGGATCCAGCGGTTGGCGCCGTGGCTGCACCGGGTGTTTTACGCGGTCATCGAGGTGCTCAGCTGGCTCAACCGGCGCAAGGTGACGTTCGGCGCGGGCTACTATCTGGGTGTGCTGCAGGACTACAAACCGCACCTGGTGTTCAGCGTGCACGACTGCCTGAACCGCGGTTATTTTCAGCTGGCGCGCGAGACGCTGGGGGCGGACCGGGTGCGGTGTGCGACGTATTGCGGGGAATTTTCCGGCGGCTGGGGCTACTCGCGCAACTGGATCGAGCCGACGGTGGACCGCTATTTTTCGCGCACGCCCACGGCGGCCGACTATGCGGTGAAACGGGGCATCCCGCCGGAGAAGTCGCGGGTGCGGGGTTACCTGATGTTGCCGCGTTCGCATCTGGAGGTGCTGAGCCCGGTGGATCGCCGGGTGTATCAGGCGAAACGCCTCGGGCTCAATCCGGACAAGTTTACGGTGTTCCTCGCCACGGGCGGCAACGGCGCGAACAACCATCTGGCGCTGCTGCCGGCGCTGGTGAAGCACGCGGACCGGGTGCAGGCGATCGTCATTTGCGGCAAGAACAAGGAGACCTACAACGATCTGGTGCACTGGCGCGCCACGCACCCCGAGTTCGACTGCCACATCGAGGGCTACTCGGAGATCGTGCACCTGCACATGCAGGCGAGCGACGCGATCGTGACGCGCGGCGGCACGACGACCTGCGCGAAGGCGCTGCACTTCAAGTGTCCGATCATCTTCAATGCGTTCGGCGGCATTATGCCGCAGGAGCAGCTGACGTGGAAATTTTTCCGCAACGGCGCGGCGTGCGAGAAAATTGAGGACGCGGGCGATTTTGCGCAGCTGATCGACCGGTGGATGGCGAACCCGGCGGCCTACGAGGCGGTGCGGGCCAATTTTCTGAAGCTCCGTTACGAAGAGGACCCGACGCTGTTGATCGAGGAAGTGGTCGGCCTCGCGAACGAAGTCGTCGGCGCCAAGCTGAAGCGCCGGGTCTTTCCGCCGGTGAATGGCAATGGCAACGGCCACGGTCCCAAGCCGGCGCCGGGTGGTGGCGGGCCGGGCGCGTAATTTGGACGCAATCCGCTTGGCCGCGAAGCGCCGGAGCCACTAACGTTCCCTCACTTTGTCGACCGCCGCGCCCGTCATCGCCTATCTTTTTACGACGTTCCCCAAACCCACGGAGACGTTTCTCCAGCGCGAGATCATAGCGATGCGGGCCCACGGGGTGAATCTGCGGCTGTATTCGCTGTGGGGCGGCGGCGGCACGTTCCGCGGGCTGCCGGTTGTGCGGTTCAACAAGTGGCGGCTGCTGACGCTGGTGTGGATGATTCCGTTCGAGGCGTGGCGGCGGCCCGAGGTGTTGAAGCAGGTGGTGCACGGGCTGTGGAGCCGGCGGGCGCCGTCGTGGATAAATTTTTGGGAGAACATGCTCGGGGCGGGCTTCGCGTGTCTGTTTGCGGGCGCTTTTCGCCGGGACCGGCCGGCGCTGATCCACGCGGCCTGGGGGGGCGCGCCGGCGACGGCGGCGTGGCTGTTGTGGCGGCTCGACGGGCACCGGTTCAGTGCGGCGGCGCATGCCTACGATCTTTACGAACACGGCGGCGACTGGTGGTTGAACGACAAGCTGCAACACGCGGCCTTCATCCACACGTCGACGGAGATGGGGCGGCGCGCGTTGATCGAGCGGGGGCTGGAGGCCGGGAAGATTTTTTGTATCCGGCGCGGGCTGGACCGGTTGCCGGCGTTCAAGGCGCTGCGGGCGTCGCGCACGCCGCTGCACCTGGTGTGTGTGGCGCGGCTGGTGGAGAAAAAGGGCCTCGACCATCAGCTGCGCATTTACGCCGCGCTGCGGGCCGCGGGCGTGCCGTTTGAGGCGCGCATCGTGGGCGAGGGGCCGTTGCAGCCGGAGTTGGAGAAACTCGCGGGCCGCCTCGGCGTCGCGGCGCAGGTGACGTTCACGGGCCATCTGCCGCACCACGAGGTGTGGACGCAATTGGCGTGGGCCGACGTGCTCCTGCATACGGGGGTGATCGCGCCGAGCGGCGACCGCGACGGGTTGCCCAACGTGATTCCCGAGGCGATGTCGGTGGGCGTGCTGGTGGTGACGTCGCCGACGGCGGCGACGACCGAGGCGATTGCGCACGGGGTCACCGGGCTCGTGGCGGCGGTCGACGCGGCGGAGGAGTGGGTGGGTGCGTTGCGGCGGCTCGCGGGCGACGACGCCCTGGCCGAGCAGCTGCGGCGGGAAGCGCGGGGCTGGGTGGAGGAGCATTTCAACGCCCACCGGAATGCCGAGCGGGTGCTGGCGCAGTTCCGGCGGGCGACGGGGCCATGATCTACTTTGATGTCACGAAAAGCGGCGGTGCGGGGCACCGGTCGGGGTTGATGCGGGTGAGCGCGCGGTTGGCGGAGGAGCTGGGCGACGCGGCGCACGAGGTGCGCTGGCCGACGTGGGACCGCCGGGAGGTGCGGCCGGACGACTGGTTTTTCACGGCGGAACTGTTTTCGGAGGAGGAGCGGCCGGGGTTTGCGGCCCTGATCGAGAATCCGCCGTGCCGGCTGGCGGCCGTGTTTCACGATGCGATTCCGCTGAAGCATCCGCACATCACGTGGCCGCAGAGCGTGGCGCGGCATCCGGGCTATATGAAACGGCTCGCGCGGTTTGACCGGGTGTGGGCGGTGTCGGAGGCGAGCCGCGAAGAGTTGGTCGGCTTCTGGCGGTGGCAGGGGTTGGACCGGGTTCCGCCGGTGGAGGTGCTCGCCCTCGGGGCGGACTTCAGCGGGCGGCCGCGGGTGAGGAACCGGGGCCGAGGCGGGGCCGGGCGGCCGAGTCTGCTGTGCGTGGGCATTTTGGAACCGCGGAAGAACCAGGCGTTCCTGCTCGAGGTGTGCGAGGATCTGTGGGCCGAAGGACGGACGTTTGAACTGCACCTGGTGGGGCGGGTGAATCCCCACTTTGGCAAACCGCTCGCGGCGCGAATCCGGGCGCTCGC
>CAJAYO010000943.1 GCA_903948415.1 uncultured Opitutia bacterium
CGTGGACGGACGGTTGGTTTCGCACGGGGGACATCGGGGTGCGGGCCGCGGACGGCTACATCACGCTGCAGGGCCGGCGCAGCGATCTGATCATTTCCGGGGGCTTTAATATTTATCCGCGGGAGATCGAGGAGCTGATTCTGGAGCAACCGGGGGTGCGGGAGGCGACCGTGGTGGGCGTGCCCGACCCGGTGCGCGGCGAAGTGCCGGTCGCCTACGTGGTGGTGGATGCGGAGAAATTCGACGAGGTCGCCGTTGCCGGGTATCTGCGCACGCAATTGGCCTCGTTCAAACTGCCGAAAGTGTTTGTGCGCGTGGCGGCGATTCCGCGCACCGCGTTGGGGAAGGTGCAGAAGCATTTGCTCAAGTCCACGCCAGCCGCGCCATGAGCCCCGCCACGCTTTCGTTGTGTGCGCTGCTGGCGGTGATCGTCCTCAGCCTGACCTCGCGGATCAATGTCGGCATTCTGGCCGTGGCTCTGGCGTTTCCGGTGGGGATTTATTCCGCCGGTTGGAAAGCCGAGACGGTGCTCGGGCTCTTTCCCTCGTCGTTGTTTCTCACCCTGGCCGGGGTCACTCTGCTGTTCGGGATCGCCCAGATCAACGGCACGCTGGGCGTGCTGGCGCGGCGCGGGGTCGCGCTCTGCGGTGGGACGCCCGCGCTGCTGCCGCCGTTTTTTTTCGGGCTGGCCGGGGTGCTCTCGATGATCGGACCGGGCGCGATTGCCGCGAGTGCGCTGGTCGCACCGCTGGCGATGACGGCCGGGATCACGGCGGGCGTTTCGCCGTTTCTGATGGCGCTGATGGTCGCCAATGGGGCCAATGCCGGCAACTTGTCGCCGTTCAGTGCGGTCGGGGTGATCGTGCAGGCGCAAATGCACAAGGTGGGCTTGCCGCACAATGACTGGAGCATTTTTGCGGCGAACTTCGTCGCGCATGCGCTGGTGGCGGGAGCGGCTTATCTCTTGTTCGGTGGGTTGAAACTGCTGCGTGCGCCACGCGTGGCGGCGGTGAGTGTCGATCACGCGGATCTGACGGGCCGGCAGTGGTTCACGTTGGGCGTATTGGCTGTGTGGATCGTCGGCGTCGTGGCGTTCAAGATCAACCCGGGCCTGTCGGCCTTCGCGGCGGGGGCGCTGCTGATTGTGGCGCGCGCCGAGGAAGATCACGCGGCCGTCGCCGCCGTGCCGTGGTCGGTGCTGTTGATGGTTTCGGGGGTGAGCGTGCTCGTCGGCGTCTTGGAAAAGACCGGCGGGATGGAGCTGTTTTCGTCGCTCCTTGCGCAAATCGCCACGCCCGGCACGGCCAATGGCGCGATGGCGTTTGTGACGGGTTTGATTTCCACCTACAGCTCGACCTCGGGTGTCGTCTATCCGGCGTTTCTGCCGATGGTCCCGGGATTGGTCGCAAAACTCGGCGGCGGAAATCCGCTGGAGATTGCGCTCAGTATCAATGTCGGCGCGGCCATCGTGGATGTTTCGCCGCTCTCGACGATTGGCGCGCTGTGCATCGCCGGATTGCCGGCGGGGGGCGACGCGAAGAAGCTATTCCGCCAGATGCTGCTGTGGGGTTTGTCCATGATTGTCGTCGGCGCCTTGTTTTGTCAGTTCTTCATCCGCTTTTTTGCCCAATGAAAATTCTTCGCCTTCTCTGGCTCGGTTTGGTGTTTCCCGGACTTGCCTACACCGCGGACGACGCGGCGAAACGTTGGACGCAATACGAGCCGTCGTTCAAGGCGTTCGCCGAGGCGGATCTGGCCAAGCCGCCGGTGAAGGGCGGAATTCTTTTCGTCGGCAGCAGCATTTTTCGCCAATGGAAGGAGGTGGCCAACCAGATGGCGCCGTTGCCGGTGCTGAACCGCGCGTTTGGCGGTTCGCGCACGGCTGACCAACTTGCGCGCTTCGATCAACTCGTGCCGGTCTACGAACCCAAGGTCGTGGTCTATTATTGCGGGAGCAACGATCTGAACGCCAAGCCGGCGGATGCGCCGGAGGAGATTTTTGCGCGTTTCCGGATTTTTTCCGAGCGGGTGCAGGCGCGCGATCCGGCGACGCGGCTGATCTATGTGACGGCCACACGCTCGCCGGATCGCGTGGCCCGCTGGGAGCAGGTCGATCACTACAACGCGCTCGCGCGCGCCTATTGCGCGGCCACGCCCGGCCGCACGTTCGTCGATATCAACCCGGCCTTGGTCGACTCCAACGGGCACCCGCGCCTCGATCTTTACGTCGCCGATAAACTGCATTTTCACCCGCCGGCCTATGTGGCCTTCACCGCGATCCTCAAGCCGGTGCTGGAGCGCGTCTGGGCCGAGGCGAACGCGCAGCCGGTGCCGGCGCGTTGAGCGGCCGGAGCGGGCGGCCGGGAATCCCCGTGCCGTCGAGCAGGAGGGTGAGGGGCTTCGGCGGGGGGCCCGCTTCGTTGCGGTGCAGCATGCCGATCACCGGGTCGACCGCCGCCGCGCCCAATTGCGGGTAGTCCTGTTCGATGCCGGCGATGAAAGGATGGTGGGAGACGCGGCTGAGGGGCACGCCCTGGAGCGAGTAGCCGATGGCGACGGCGGAAAACTGCGCCCAGTCGAGCACGACGCGTTCGCGAATCGAATGCAGCGGGGCGACGCCGCCGCCGCGGACGCCGCGACGGAGGAGGATTTCGGTGAGGCGCGCGGAGGAGAGAGCAGGATCGCGGACGTTGATTTCCTCGATACGGCAGCCTTGGGCCAGGGCGCGGGCGCGGGCGCCCGCGAGCAAGGGGGCGAATTCACTGTGAAAAAAAGGGGCTCGGCCCGCCGGATAGCGGGCGACGAAGGCGAGGGTCGCCTGGTAGAGCGGCGCGCGCAGGCGCCGGGTGGTCCAGCGCGATCAGCGCGCCGGCTGACGACCGACCGGGCTGAGTTGGGTCCAATCGTGCGGATCGACGGCGAAGGCGGCGCCGAAACCGACGACGACGCGGCCGCGGAGCGGCGTGAGCCGTACGAGTTGGAAATCGGGCAGCCCGGCGAGGAGATCGATCGCTCCGCCGAATTGGTCGCGGAAGGCGGCGACCAGCGCTGCGTGGGCGGGGGAGTCGCGGACGACGGGTTCGGCGGCGCAGGCAAACGTGAGGCGCCGGCGCGCGAGCGGCTGGGTCGTCGCGGTTTCGGCTTCGACCAGGAGCACGCTGGCGCGCGGGTTGGCCTGGAGATTGCGCGTATGGGCGGAGAGGCCGCTGACGTAGACGACGAAGGCGCCGGAAGGGTCGAGCAGCGTGGCGACGACAGAGGCGTCGGGCTCGCCGTCGGCGGACGAGGTGCCGAGCACGAGGGTCGAGAGGTTGGCGCGAAACTGGGCGATGAGGTCGCGGGCGCGGAGGAGTGGGTCGGACATGCTGGGGTGGGCGGAAAAG
>CAJAYO010000944.1 GCA_903948415.1 uncultured Opitutia bacterium
CTCGAAGGGCGCCCTCTGGAAACCGCTCGCGGAAATTGCCCGTGCCCTCGGCCATGAGGACAGCCTGCGGCTGATTCGCGTGCGTCCCTCTCACGTCGGAGCGCCTGACTGGCAGCCTCCGCTCCGTTTGAATCTGCTCGCCGACCGCAGCGTGCCGTGGGCCACCTATGCGAAGATCATCGTCGATACGGCGTCGGCGGCGGGCCAGCAGGGCGGCCAGAGTTTTTTCAAGGAAAGCGCCCGCGACGTGATTACCCACGCCATGCAGGCGCTCGATGCGGCCGGGTATCTCGTGAGCCTCGACAACGTGCACAACGTCGTCTGCAACTCCGTCGATTTGGACTCGCTCGTCGAGCGGTTGGAAAAATCCGCCCACCCGGCGGCGCTCGCGGAGCAGCAGTTTTTCAAGGACTTCGCCGCCCAACCGCCGGAGCAGCGCAGCGGCACCGTCGGCACGGTCGCGAACTACCTGCGGCCTTACACGCCGCCCGCCATCGCCGAGGTCTTCTGTTCCGCGCAGGCCAATTTCTCCCTCGCTGAAATCGACCTGGGCCGGCTCATCTGCCTCTCCGTGCCGCAGACCTATCAGGTCGAGCGCAAGTATCTGAATTTCCTCTGCAAGCAGCTTCTGTTTCTCCACGCCTTCCGGCGCTTCGATCTCGACGCCGAGGAACGGGCGCGGCGCAACATGATCGTCCTCATTCTGGACGAAGGGCAAAAGACCACGCTCGTTTCCGAGGACGGATTTTCGGATCACGGCACCGTCGACGAATTGCGCGAGGCCGGGATGTGCGTGATCTCGGCGACCCAGACCCCGCTTTCCTTCTATGCGTCCTTCGGCCACGAACAAAAGGCCGACGTATTCATGGCCAATTTGCGCACCCAGATTCATTTCCGCGCGGCCGACGAAAAGGGCGCGTTGATTCTTTCCGCCAAGCTCGGTGGCCGCGAGGTGCGCAAATACAGCGGAAGCGTGAGCGGCGGCCGCAGTGCACGCAATTGGCAGCTGGTCGACGAGGCCTGGTTCAAGCCGGCCCGCCTGCTCGCGTTGCCGGCCGGCCTGGCGGTCCTCAAGCACCCGCGGCGGATCGGCCGCCCGCTGCTGCGACGCCTGCCGTTCACCACGTTCACCCGCGCCAACGAACTCAACCTGCTGCCATGAACGCGAACGCGCGGGCCGTTCGATTGGGTTCGGCTCAGATGCCCCGGAGCGGTGAGACCACGACACGGCGTCGGAGGGCACGCCGCAGCTCTGCGTCAGCCGGCGACCCGCTTCGGACCGGCGGGTTTTCGCCGGGCGCGGCGGTTGGCGGGCGCGGCAGGCCAGCCGACGAAGTAAAGATACTCCGCGGCAATGCTGCGTGGTTGCCGGCGGCGGAGTTCATGGCTCATCAGGGCGGCGACGTCGGGCGCGGCCGCGCCCATGATCCGGGCGAGTATCCGCGCCGCCTTGACGTAGGACTGAAAATCAATCGGCGGGAGGGTGAGCATGACAACAATTGGGCGATGGTGCGACATAAGTGAATTGAGCGGAAGGACGACGATGAGCGGAAAACCCCGCGGCTCCGGTCCGCGGGGCGTTGATGGCGGGCGGTCGCTCCTCTTTCCTTCGCCGCGCAG
>CAJAYO010000945.1 GCA_903948415.1 uncultured Opitutia bacterium
ATCCAGCCGCTCGACGCCGGCACCTACGATCTCGGGGCCTTCGTGCGCACCCTCCGCACCGTCGGCTACACCGGCCCGGTCGGCTTCCAGGGCTATAACATCAAGGGCGAACCGCGCGCCATCCTCACCCGCAGCATCGCGGCGTGGCGGCAGTTTGAATCCACCGCACGCTAACGGAGGGGCGCTTTCCGAAGCGCCCCAAGCGGCGCGCCGGCTCTCGACGACGGTCGCGCCACCGCCGCTCCGCGCCATGCCGTCGCACCTACGGTCCTCCCGCCCGCTTGACGCAAGCCGCCGTCATCGCACCCTCGCAGAACGATGCAAAACGTCGTCATCGCGAAACCCTACCGGTTCGTCGCGCCGCATCGCGGCAAACGGTGGTGGCATCTCTTCCGTCCGCTTTTGCCCCTCTATCTCCGCAAAAGTCACGGCGTCGTGAGCGTCGAATGCCAGGGCGTGGAACGGCTCCGCGCCTCCCTCGCCGCGGGCCACGGCATCATGCTCGCGCCGAACCACTGCCGACCGCCCGATCCCATGGTTCTCGGCCACCTCTCGTTCGCCGTCGGCCGCCCCTTCTACGTCATCGCGAGCTGGCATCTCTTCATGCAGAACGCGGTGCAGACTTTTCTGCTCCCGCGCCTCGGCGTGTTCAGCATTTACCGCGAAGGCTCGGATCGCGAAGCCCTGAAAACCGCGATGCAGCTGACGGCCGAAGCCGAACGTCCCCTCGTGATTTTCCCCGAGGGCGTCATCTCCCGCCACAACGACAAACTCAACAACCTCATGGAGGGCACCGCCCTGATGGCCCGCGGGGCCGCCAAGCAACGCGCGACCGCCAATCCGCCCGGCAAGGTCGTCGTCCACCCGGTGGCAATCCGCTATTTTTTTGACGGCGATGTGCGCGCCGCGATCACGCCGGTGCTGCGCGATATCGAGCACCGGCTGTCGTGGCATTCGCACGAGCCTCTGCCGGTCGAGGACCGCATCGCCAAAATCGGCAGCGCGCTGCTGGCTCTGAAGGAAATCGAATATTTCGGCGTGGCCCAAACCGGCAGTCTGCCCGAGCGCCTGGAGCGACTGATCGACCGCCTCCTCGTGCCGCTGGAAGCCGAGTGGCTCAAGGGCCGGCGCGAAAAGGAAATTGTCCAGCGCGTAAAGCTGCTGCGCATCGCCCTCGTGCCGGACATGGTCGCGGGCGCGCTCGCCGAATCCGAACTCACACGGCGTTGGCGCCAGCTCGCTGACATCTACCTCGCCCAGCAACTCGCGTTCTACCCGCCGGACTATCTTTCCGCCAATCCCACGCCGGAACGCCTGCTCGAAACCGTCGAGCGTTTCGAAGAAGACCTCACCGATGTCGCCCGCATCCACCCGTCCATCCGCGCCGTCGTGGAAGTCGGCGAGGCCATCGAGGTTTCACCCGAGCGCACGCGCAGTCCCGACGGCGATCCGCTCATGAACTCCATCCGCGAGCAATTGGAGACCATGCTCGCCGCATCCGCGGCCAGGTCCCGGCGGCCATGAGCACCCTGAGCCACCTCGGCCCCCGCATCGTTGTTGTCGCCGTGGCGATTGGGCTCTGGTTTTGGACGCAGCGGCTCGTCAGCGCGAAGGCCCCGGTGAAAAACGGCGTGGGCGACCGGTTGCACGATTGGTCGGCACCGCTCCACGCGTGGTTCCTCGCCCGTCCGCGGGCCACGAATCTCACGCTCATCCTGACCTCCGTCTTCATCGACCTCTTCGGCCTCTATCTCTTCGCGAGTTCAGTCTTCGGCCCGACGCTGCAACCGCTCCTCGCCATTTTCGTGCTCTTCTCCATGCGGCAGACCTGCCAGGCGCTCTGCACCCTGCCGACCCCACCCGGCGCGATCTGGCATCACCCGGGATTCCCCTCGTTGTTTGTGACCTACGGCACGAGCAACGATTTTTTCTTCTCGGGCCACACCGCCCTCTCCGTGCTCGGCGCCATCCAACTCGCCCACGAAGCCCCGCCGTGGCTCGCCGCGGTCGGCGCCGCCATCGCCGTGGCCGAAGCGGTCGCCGTGCTCGTGCTGCGGGCCCACTACACCATGGACGTGTTTGCCGCGCCGTTCGCGGCCTGGGGCGCCGACGAACTGGCCCGCCGCCTCGCGCCGCACTTCGACGCCTGGCTCGGCCGCTTCGGCTAGTTCTTCCAGCGCGCCTGCGCGTCCGGGTGCGTCTCGATCAGGATTTCGCGGATACGCTGTTTCTCGTCCGCCGGCAAATAGGCGTAGCGGTCCTGCGGGTCGCGGCTGCGGAGCGCCGCATCGAGCCGGTCGAGGATGCGCCGCTTCAAGGTGTCGGGCAGCGCGCGGAACGACTCGGAATAGATCAGGTAACTGCAGCGCTGCGCAAAGAGCCGTCCCTCCAAATGCAGATCCTTCAGCGCATGGCCGGCGGCACTGCGCGGCGCGCCCTGCGCGAAATTTTTCACGAAGGCCGGATGGCCCGTGACACCGGCGGGCAGCGGCGCGGCGTGGCGAAAGAGCAGCCGGTCGACGACCTCCTGCGCGGAGCTCGTGAACACACTCTTCACGCTGTCGTAAGCCGGCTCGTCGCTTTCCGGCTCCTTGAAGGTCTTCTGCAGCCCGTGCTGGTAGGCCGTCATCCGGCGGGCGGCAAAGCCCGCATGCGTCAGACTGTTCTGCACGGCCATCTGATGTTCGAGCACCAGCAGTGCGACGACATCGCTCGTCGGTTTCAAATAGGCCGGCGTTTCAAAGACGGCGGAAAGTTCGTCGGGCCGTTTCGCGGCCGGCGCGAAGACCAACTGGTCGCCGTTCTCCCGCGCCACGGCGTTGCCCCGATGCGCCACCGCCCCGTGGTAGCCGGTCACATACCACCCGCCCCAGCGCTGCTCAAACGGCGTTTCATCGTCGACCAACTGCGTGCCGTGGCGGAGCAGCGGATCGCCGTTGGCATCGGGGAAGACGGAGCGGACAAACACGCCCGGGATCTCGCGCACAAACGCCCCGCCGTGACAGCGCAGGCAGTCGGCCTCGCGCTCGATCTTCGGCGCCCCACGCCGCGCGCCGGGCAATTCCATCGTGTAGAAGACGGGACCGAGCTGCGGATCGACCGCGGTGACTTCCACGAGGCCGCCGGGCACCCAGCCGACATAGACGGAATCGGAAAAATAAAGGGCGCGCGGTTGATCGGGTCGGATGCGGCTGCGTTGAAAACTGGTCCGCGAGAAAACGAGGGTCTGGCTGTCGGCCGACACCCCCAGCTCGGTGAGCAGCGTCTGCAACATCTGCAGCTGACCGCCGGTCAGCGTGACTTCGCCGGCGACGAGGCGGTCTTGCAACCGGGTCAACGCATCGTGCGGGGCGGTGGCGGAATAGCGGATCGGAGCATGCTCGTAGTCCGGCTCGCTTTGGGCGCGCCCCGCGCCGACACCGCAGAGCGCGGCGCTGACCAGGAAAAAAACGGCACGACAGAGAACCATGGGGGACGAAAGCGAGAAGGGCATTCGGGCAGCGGAGGGCGCGGCGTTCAACCTCCGACTCGTGCGAACACCGGGCGCTCAGACGGCCGCGGGGCTTGCAGCGCCCATGCCCGGGGAAAGAGCACGTTGTTTTCCTTGTGCACGTGCTCGTGCAGATCGGTCTCAAGCCGGGCGAAACCCGCCAGCATCGCGCGGTGGGTATTGCAGGCGTCCGCAGCGGGCGTGAACCCATCGGTGAGTTCGCGCAACCGGGCCACCGCCGCGCCGGCGCCGTCGTGTTCGCGCTCCATCAGGCGGATCGGATTCGCGATCGAGCCGCCGTGGCCGGACCCCGGGCCAGTTTGCTCCAGCTCCCGCACGAGCGGAAACAGAATCTGCTCTTCCTTGGCCATACGGCCCACCATCTCCTCGGCGAGGGCGCGCATGGTTTCGGCGACCGCGGCCAGACGCGGATCGCGCCAGCTGTGCTTGTGGGCGACGCGCTCGGCCTTCTCCACCAACGCAGGCAATTCCTCCTTCAGGTAATCGTGATGGGTTTGCTCGATGTGATCCGCCAACGCGGAGAGCGTCATCGCGCCCGCATCGACGACCGGACCGCCGGCCGGCACTTTGGCCGTTGCCTCCAGCAGAACGGCGAACGCCAGCGGATCGAGGCCCTGGGCGGCGCAGGCCTGGGCCAGCGTGCGTTTGCCGCCGCAGCAATAGTCGATGCCGACACGCTCGAACAGGCCGGCCAGCCGGGGATGGGCCGCCACGATATTTCCGACCATGGTCGCAGGTGAAAAAGAGGGAGCTGTCATGTGCGCCAGTCTAGCCTGGACCGACCCGTGAGACCTTGATCCGCATCAAGCTTTCACGCGATTCCGACGGATGCGGCGGGTCGCGAACAACCGCTGCGTCCGCCCACCCCGGCGGTGCCGTGCGCCCGGCTAGGGCCCGATCAATGTCTGCAGGAGCTGGTCGCGGGGGAACGGCTTCACG
>CAJAYO010000946.1 GCA_903948415.1 uncultured Opitutia bacterium
CAAATCGGGTGGCGCGCACTCTGGACCCTGCTCGTCGTTCCGCTTCCCATTTTTTCCGCCGGATTGATTTTTTCCACGACGTTTCGGGAGAGCCGGACACCCGCACTTTCCTTCGGAGCTAATCTCATTGGCGCCACGATCGGGGGATTCTGCGAATACCTCGGAATGTGGATCGGCAGCAGTGCATTGAGCTACCTCGTCATCGCCGCCTACGCCGCGAGCCTGCTGTGCATGCTGCGGCAACGACCCGGCGCGCAGGCCACAGCACCGGCCGCAGCAAACTAAGCCCGCTGCCCGCGTTCAGTCGGGAAACCGCGCTCGCTGCTTGAATTCCCTCTCTCTGCGAACACGCTCCGTCCCTCCGATGATCGAAGTCAGCCATCTCACCCGCGTTTTCCGCACCTACAAAAAAGTCCCCGGCTTCTGGGGCGGCGTGAAGGGCCTGTTCAAACGCGAATTCGAGGAGACGGCCGCGGCGAAAGACATCTCGTTCACCATCGCCGAGGGCGAGTTCGTCGGCTTCCTCGGCCCCAACGGCGCCGGCAAGACCACCACGCTCAAAATGCTCTCGGGCCTCATCTACCCGACCAGCGGCACCGCCCGCGTCGCCGGTTTCGATCCCACGAAGCGCGAAAACGCCTACCGCCGCCTCTTCGCCCTCGTCCTCGGCCAGAAAAACCAGCTCTGGTGGGACCTCCCCGCCATCGAGTCGTTCAACCTCCTCCGCGCCATCTACGCCATCCCCGAAGACCAGTTCAAGACGACCCTTGACGAACTCGTCGATCTCCTCGCCGTCCGCGCCAAACTCAACGTCATGGTGCGCGAACTCTCCCTCGGCGAGCGCATGAAGATGGAACTCATCGCCGCACTCCTCCACCGCCCGCGCGTCCTCTTTCTCGACGAACCCACCATCGGCCTCGACGTCGTCTCCCAACGCGCCGTCCGCCAGTTCCTCCGCGACTACAACCGCAAGTATCGCGTCACGATTCTGCTCACCAGCCACTACATGGCCGACATCAAGGAACTCTGCGAACGCGTGATCGTGATCCACAAGGGCGCGAAAATCTACGACGGCGCGCTCGACCGGCTCGAGAGCGCCGGCGGCGCCCGCAAGAAAATCATCACCTTCCTCCCGGGCCCCGGCCTCGCCTTCCCCGACACCTGGCAGTCGAAATTCGGCACCACCACCCGCGCCGACGACGGCAAATTCACCCTGCGCGTCCCCGGCGAAAACGTCGTCGCCGTCTCCCAGGAAATCCTCAGCACCGGCCCCGTCGCCGACATCACGATCGAAGACGTCCCCCTCGAGGACGTCATCGCGGAACTGTTTTCGGCACAGGCTTGACGCTACACGTCCGGCCAACGCCAAGCCGGCACCAATACGGCCATCAATTCGCGCAGCGTCGCCGCCGATTTCTCCACCGCAGATCCCAAGCTGGCGCTCGTCGGCGCGGCGTTCACCGCGCAGCGCCCAGCATCGGCCGTGAGGAACTCGAGCCTCCGCGCATCCGGAAAACTCGGCGCCCCTGTCCGCTGCCGCAATTCGTGGAGCAATTGAAAATTCACTTCGGCCAACTGGTGATGGAGCCAGCGCTGCGCCGCCAGAAATTCACCGCGCTCGACCTTGTGCTTGGTCGAAACGTAGTCGCACACGAAACCCTCGGCGAGGGAACGCACCGCCTGGTCGTCCAGTCCCGGCGCCGGGAACTCGTCCACGACCCGTTGAAAAAACGTCCCCCACTCGCGCTCGCCCTTCACGACCCGGTGTCCGCCCCGCAGCACCAGGGCGAGCCCGCTGAGCGCCTGGCGCGCCGCCGCAAGACGGCTCGCCAGTCCGAGCTGCAGCAGCAGCTTGGCCAGCCGCAGGCGCCCCGCCGGAATCAGCACCAAATCCAGTTCGCCCTCCGGCACCACGACCGAAATCTTCGTCGCCATGCCCAGCCGGCCGAGCCGCGCAACATAGGCTAGGGGTGCGCCGAGCCCGGTCGCTGCGAG
This sequence comes from uncultured Opitutia bacterium, assembly GCA_903948415.1. Lineage (GTDB taxonomy): Bacteria > Verrucomicrobiota > Verrucomicrobiia > Opitutales > Opitutaceae > GAS368. Next base: position 1,996 of record CAJAYO010000946.1, read on the forward strand.
CCAGGCCGACGTCGCGAACTGCTCCGGTCGCGCGGTGACGACCTGAAAATCCCAGTCCGAAAATTCGTCCGCCGCACCGCTGCCCGGCTCGCCAGCCTGCGCCCGCGATCCGATCAACACGAGGGCGTGCACCGCGGCGTCGCTTTCGGCCCAACGCATCACCGCAGGTCCGATGGCATCGCCTCTCACCATCGCCGCACCGAGATCAAAATCTCGGTGCCCTCCATGCCTGGCCCGGCGTGAATTTCCCCCTGGTGCAGCCGGAGAATTTCCTTCGCCAGAAACACGCCGACCCGACCTTGGTTCGGCACCGCACCCTCCACCGGTTCCGGCAGGATGCCCTCGAGTTCAAGCTGCTTCCCTTTCAACGACAGCAACGCCGTCAATTCCGTCCCGGCTCCCGTCGAGCGCACCTGCAGCGTCAATTCCCGTGCCCCCAGGTCGCGGCGGTTCTCGGCGATGGTTTCAATGAGCGAGCGCAGCCCAAAATCGAGGAGCTTCTTGCTCACCGCCAAAATCACCGGATCCGGCCCCACCTCGACCCGCAGACCGAGCGACTGGCCGATGCTCTGCGCCAGTTCGCGGATGTCCACCGGCTCGGCGAACCCTTCGTGCAGCGTCTGCATCAACGCCACATGGCGGTTGAGCGCTTCCAGCTTCGCGACGTCGCCTTTCGCCGCCTCGAGGATGGCCAGCGGCAGGGGATTCTCCGGTGTGCTGAATCGAAACGTCGCCAGCGACACCAGCGCGTTGCCCAACTCGTGGCTCAGCGTGACCGCCAGTTCGCACAGCAGGCCCCGGCGGCTCGCGCTTTGGCGCGCCGCCGCGTCATGCACCTCCCCGCTCGCCTCCTGCCAGAAAGCCCACACCCCACCCGTCTCCGCCACGATGCCGGCACTCGCCCGAAACGGCTGCCCGTCGCTCGGCGCCACCCGGCACACCTCGCGGTTGCGCCGCGCCTGGCCGATCAGTTCGCGCACCACCAGCGGCATGTGGCGCGGCGCATTCTCGTCCGCCTTGAGCACAATCGTGCTCGGCAAATATTTCGCCCCCAGATTGGCCTGCTCCGCAAACAGGCTGAGCCGGCTGAACTGGCCCGACTTCGCCAGCAGATGCCGCAGCAGCCGCGCAAAAAACACCGCGCGCGCCCGGTCCGCCTCGTCGTAGGCCTGGCCGTCGTCGCGCACCCCCAGGGCCACGAGGCCGAGCAACCGGCCGTTGTCGTGCACCGGCACCAACAGGCGCGCCCCCCAGAGCGCGAGCCGGTTGCGCACCGCCAGCTCCGCCAACGGATCGGCCGGCCCGTCCCAGTTCGTGCCGTCGATCACCGCCGGATGATTTTCGAAGAACCCGACCAACGGATCGTCCGCCGTGAAGAACGACGTCCCCCGGTCCGCCCGAAACCCGTCCGCCTCCCGCAGAAAAAACACCGCGTGCGAGGCGCGCAACAGATGGCGCGACGCACGGCGAAACTCCGCCACCAGCCGGTCGCGCGAATCGAGATTCTCCACCGCGCCCTCCAAAAAATCCCACAGCTCCGCCGGATCCGCCGCCGCGGCCCGCCACGGCGCCCGCACCGGCTCCGCCCGCCGGGCTTTCTCCACCAGCAAATCGAGCATCGACTGTTTTTCCGCGACCTCCTCGATCAGCGGCAGCAACTCCCGCAGCCGCCCCGCACTCTCCTCATAGGAGAGATACACCTTCGCCCGCCCGCTCAGCCGCGCCTGCTCAAAGGGCAGACTCCGCGGTTCCCCCACAAAAATGGTCGGACACCGCGCCAACGACGGCGGCAGCGCGCCCTCCGCCACCGCATCGAGCACGACGACCGCCGCAAAGCCCGGCGACGTGCCCCCCGGAAAACCCTCCGCGGCGAGCCGCAGCCCCACCCGTCCGGACGGCAACTGCCGCTCCCACGCGTCCGCTAGGGCGGTGTCGGAGGTCGCTAGGATGACAAGGGTTGGCATGGAAAAATGACGCGAAACGTCGCACCGCGTCCCGGCACGGTGGGATCAACGGTGATCGTCGCATCCAGATTCGCGAGGATATCGCTGCAAATCGCAAGCCCGAGGCCAAACCCCGTGGACTTGGTCGACTGAAACGGCTGGAAAAGTCGCGGTCGGATTTCCTCCGCGATGCCCGGGCCGCTGTCCGACACCGCCATCTCGATTCCCCCGGGCGTGTTGCGCGTGGCAATCCGCACCCAGCGCTCCCCCTCGCGCGCCTCCAGCGACTGGATCGCGTTGAAACAGAGATTGAGCAACACCTGTTTCGCCGCCGAGCCGTCGGACCACGCCGTATCCGGGGACGCCCGAAAATCGGTCTGGAACTCGATGTGCTTGTCCGTCGCCTTGGCCGCCACCAGATCCAAACTCGTGCGGAGCACCGGGTGCAACGCGATCATCTCGGCCGTATACGCCCGCGGCGAGGCCAGATCGAGCAACTGCTCCGTCAGCCGGTCGATCCGGTTGACCTCGTCGCCGATCAGCTTGAAAAACTTCGCGCGAAACGCCGCGTCCTGATGGTGCGTCGGCAGCAGTTGCACGAACGTCTTGATCGTCACCAGCGGATTGCGGATCTCGTGCGCGAGACTCGCCCCGAGCAATCCGACCGTGGCGAGCTGCTCGGCCTGCTGCACCTTCACGGAAAAATGCGCCCGCTCTAGCGCGCTTTCGATGATCGACGCCAGTTCCATCAGTTCGGTCACCTGCAGGTAGGTGAACGGCCGACGCGAGGCCGCGACGCCGACCCCGACCAGTGCCGTCAGCGTCAGCCCCTCGCCAATGACCACGACACCCAGTTCATTCTCCCGGAGAAATCGCGCCAGTTCCTCGCGATCCGGCGTGGAGCGTTCCCGTGCCAGACGCTCCGGGGTCGCCCACCGCAATTGGCGCAGCGCCTGCAACACCAAACCGTCGTTCGCCACGTCCATCCCGGCGCCAATAAATCCGTTCGCTCCCGCCGTCAGGATGACGGACCGTTCAGCTTTGGCCCAATTCTGGATCACGGCGGAAAACGCCTGCTCCAGCCGTTCCGGACGGGCTTCGCGCCGGGCAACCTCATAGGCCGCCCTGCGCGACTCGGCGTCGGAACGGTTGAGCCGGAAGGCGCGCCACACGCCCGGACGGATAAAACCCGCAAACCATAACCCCGCCGCGACGGCGCCCACTAACGCGACCACCTCGGAGGAAAAACCCGCAGACAAATGATACACCGCCCAGCCAAACGCGGCCGTCAACGCCGTCCGGACGACCTTGGCCATGCTCACCGCGAGCATGTGCCGCGCATCAAGCACCCGGGTGGTCGCAATCGCCCAGGACGTGACGACATAAAATGCGAAGACGAAGATCGACTGCGCCCGATTGAACGAGGAACTGCCCGTGATCGCACCCAAGATCATCAGGCTCACCACGGCGATCCCCGCCCACACCGTACCAAACAGCAGCAACTGGAGTTCCAGTTTCCTCACTCCCGTCAACGAACGCATCTGCCACAAAGTCTGGAAAAACAGCCCCACCACCATCGCCCCCATCGTGGAAACGTAAACGAAATATCCCCAACCATAGAGCCGCCGCTCCCCGGTCGATGCCGCCGGGACAAAATACGGCGTGAAACAGATTCCTGCGAGCACCAGTCCAACCACCGCCCACGGAATCATCTGGACCAAGTGGTGGCGGAGGCGCCCCTCCGGCTCCGCGACCGTCTGCTTGACCAACCACATCATCAGCACCACGCCCACGGCAACCGCACAGGCGATCCGGACCCACGCCAAGCCGTGGTCGCTGTGACCCGCTTCCCACTGGCAAAACAACCAAGTTGAGACGAACAGGGAAAAGGCGAAAAATACTCGGTTGAGGCGACGCGACGGATTGGCCCACACCACCATCAAGCCGACGACTGTCGCACACCCCGCCGCAACAATTCTAAAATCTTCTAGCATCGTTCAACCACCAGACAGGAATTGGCGCCCGACACCCCGTGTGCGTCGATGAGGCAACGATCAGCCGCAATCCAGCGGGGCTGATTGGACAAGTTGAGCTGGCAGGCGGGGTCCGGCCGTTCCCAATTCACCGTGGGCGGCACGACACCGTCACGCAGGCCCAAGGCCGCACAGGCCACTTGGATTGCCCCGGCCGCTCCGAACGGATTCCCAATCGCTCCCTTGACCGAGTAGGCCGGTATCCGATCGAGCCAAGGGCCGAAAACCTCGCGCAACACGCCCGCCTCTGCGGCATCGATCGCGCGGTGTCCCGGCCCCCAGGCATTGATGCAATCAATGTCGGCAGCCGCGCAGTGTGAGTTTGCCAGCGCCGTTCGCATCGCGGGCAGCAGGCCCTGGCACAGGTCGCCGTTGCGGTCATTCGCGTAACCGAAGCCACTGACGTAACCGTACGCCGGCCGAGGGCTGTCGTCGGCCTCCAGCACGAAGAAACAGGCCCCTTCCCCGATCACGCCGGTGGTTCGCCACAAATCGAACGGACGACCGAGCGACGCCGCGTTCTCCTCGGTGTTGGGCGAAAGTCCGGCCGATTTCAGTTCGAGCATCGGATGGAGAAAAATCGGGGCCTCCGTGCCCCCGGCAATGACCATTGAGGCCTCGCCCCGCTGGATCATCTCCGCCCCAAAGCCCACGGCGTCCAAACCCGAGCAACACGCGCTCTGGAACGATACGACCCGCGCGTTCAAGTCCATCGTGTGAACAATCGCGCCGCTCGTGGCGCTGCCGATCGCCTCCCGCACCAGTCGCGGCCGCGCGTAGCGCGGCCCTTTGCGTTCCACGTCCAAAACAGAATTCATGATCACCTGCGGATCCATCAGGGCCGAGCCCACCATGATGACCGGATCGTGCCCTCGCACCGCTTCGAGCGAAAGTCCCGCATCCCGCACCGCAAGCATTGCCGCCGCAACCCCGAACTGGCTCATGCGGGAGATATTTCGCGCCCATTCCGCCTGCACAATATCGGACAATTTGAACCCCTTTACTTCCGCCGCGACAAACACGCCTGCTTTTTCCTCCATGCGGCGGCAGGCCCGCACCCGGCTCACCGGCTCCAGGATGCCCTTCCAAAACGCCTCCCGGCCGATCCCCGCCGGCGTGACCGGACCGATGCCGGTGATCTTGACGCGCCGCCGCTTCATTCCGTGGGCGCGACGGGAAACAACACCCGCACGGTCGTGCCTTGGCCGATCGCCGACTCCACGGCAAACGTCGCACCGTGCGTCCCCGCCAGGTGCCGGCAAATGCTGAGGCCCAGGCCCGTGCCGTTGCTCTTGCTGCTGTAGCCGCCGTGCAGCGCCCGCTTCAACCGCTCCGGATCCATCCCCGCACCGTTGTCCACCACGCTCATCTCCAGGCGCCCCGCCTGCGGCGTAAAGGCCACCGTCAGCCGCGTCGCCCCCGCCTCCAGCGCATTCTTGAACAAATTCTGCAGCACCCGCATCAGCTCGAACTTCGCCCCGCGCACCCAGGCCTCGCTCAGCCCCGTCGTCTGAATCGCCACATTGCCGAAGAAAATCACCTGCCGCACCTCCGCGACCACCTGCACCAGATCCACCCGCGCAAACGCCGGCGCCTGCTTCGCCGACATCCGCCAGTTCTCCGACAGATGGTGGCAATACTCCGCGGCCTTCTCCACCATCGCCGAATAATCGAGCAGCTTCGTCGCCGCGTCCGGGTCGCGCTGCGCCAAAATCCGCGCCTCCTCGGCCAGCAACGACGCGTAACCGATCACCACCGTCAACGGATTGTTCAGGTCGTGCACGAGCTCCACCGAGGCCCGCGCCTGCCAGATCTGCGGCTCGTTCCGCTCGATCTCCCGCTTGAGCGCCGCATTCGAATCGATCGCCTCCCGCGCCAGCGCCGCCTGCGCCCGCCGCAGCCGCGTCGCCTGCGTCTGCCTGCGCACCGACTCGATCAGCTCGGTGATGTCCGGCGGCTTCCGCAAATACTGGTTCGCCCCGGCCGCCATCGCCTGCTGCGCCGTCAGCAACGTCCCATACCCGGTCAGCATGATCACCGACACGTACGGATCGATCTTGCGGATCTCCTCCAACGCCCGGATCCCGTCCATCTCCGGCATGCGGATGTCCAGCACCACCGCTGCATACGACCGCGCCCGCAACTTCCCCAGCGCATCCTTCGCCCGGTCCGACGTGTCGACCGCAAACTCCGACGCCAGCGTAAACGCGATCGACTCACGCGGGCCGTATTCGTCGTCGACGACCAGCACCGGCGGTTTTTCCACCAGCGTGACCACCGGGGCGGCGGGAATTTGATCGGTCAGCATGAGAACTAAATCGCTGGGTTTGGGCGGGATAACCGGCGCGCGCCGGGGAGCATCCGCGTGTTTGCGGTCGGGAATTTCCCGTGTCAAGGCATGCATCCGGCATTGATTTGCAGAAACGCTCTCCCGACAATCTTTCACGTGCTTTTTACGATCATCGCTTTGGCCTCCGCCGCGCTCGCGGGCGCCTTCACCTGGCTCTTCCTCCGCAGCCGCGCCGCGGCCCGCACCGCCGAACTTAACGCCGCCCACGCCGACCGCGCACGGCTCGCCGCCGAACTCGCCACCGCCCGCACCGACCTCGCGCAACTCTCCGCTCTCCATTCGCAACTTTCCGCCCAGCTCGCCGCCGACCGCGCCGCCTTCGCCGCCCAGCTCGCCGCCGAACAACAACGCCTCCTCGAACGCGAGGCCCTCGCCGCCCGCTCCCTCGCCGACGCTGAAAAACTCCGGGCCACCCTCCAGACCGAATTCCAGGCCATCGCCTCCCGCCTCCTCGAAGAAAAATCCGCCAAGTTCACCGACCACAACAAAACCCAGGTCGAGGCCCTCCTCCATCCCGTCCGCCAGCAGCTCGCCGATTTCCGCGCACGCGTGGACACCGTCTACAAAACCGAGAGCGACGACCGCTCCGCCCTCAAAGCCCAGATCGAACAGCTCCGCCTCCTCAACACCCGCATCACCGACGAAGCCCACGCCCTGACCACCGCCCTCAAGGGTCAGGCCCAGGCCCGCGGTGCCTGGGGCGAACTCATCCTCGACCGCCTCCTCGAATCCGCCGGCCTCCTCAAAGGTCAGGACTACCTCACCCAGGAATCGCTCACCACCGCCGACGGCCGCCGCCTCCGCCCCGACGTCATCCTTCGCCTCCCCGACGCCCGCCACCTCGTCATCGACTCGAAAGTGTCCCTCGTCGCCTACGAACGCGCCGTCAACGCCCCCGACGACGCCACCCGCCTCGCCGCCACCCGCGAACACGCCGCCGCCGTCCGCACCCACGTCGAGCAACTCAGCGCCAAGAAATACGAAGACACCGGCAAACTCATCACGCCCGACTACGTGCTCATGTTCGTGCCCCTCGAACCCGCCTTCATCCTCGCCGCCGAAAACGACCGCACGCTCTACGAGTGGGCCTTCGACCGCCGGGTGATTCTCTGCACCGCCCCCACCCTCCTCGTCACCCTCAAGACCGTCGCCAGCCTCTGGAAACAGGACCGGCAGACGAAAAACGTCCAGGCGATCGCCACCCGCGGCGGCCTGCTCTACGACAAATTCGCCGGCCTCTTCGCCGACCTCGAAGACATCGGCAAACACCTCGCCCGCCTCCGCGAAAGTTACGACGGCGCCCTCGGCAAACTGAAGACCGGCCCCGGCAATCTCCTCGCCCAGGTCGAAGACCTCAAAACCCTCGGCGCGAAGGCCAAGAAAACCCTCCCGTCCTCGGCCCCCGAACTGGAATAGGGCGCGGTTGTCCTTGCGAGCAGCGCCGCGACGCAGCAATCCCTCGGCCCCCTCCCCGCGCGTTTCGCGCCCCCGCCCACCTCCCTTTCTGCTTTTTCCCGCACCACCATGTCCACCGCCCCTCTCCCCGGCATCTGGGAAATGGTCCGCGCCGAAAGCGGCGGCGAACCCTCCTCCGACCTCCTCGCGCTCCGCGTCGAATTGCACCTCGGGGCCGAGACCTACCACGTCCATTTCGCCGGCGAACTCGCCGACCAGGGCACCTACGCGCGCTCGTCGACCGAGCCGCACGCCACGCTGATTCTCCTCGGCGCGAAGGGCCCTAACGCCGGCCGCACGATCCCGTGCATCTACCAGCTCGTCGGCGACCGCCTCCGCGTCTGCTACGGCCTCGACGGCACCATGCCCAGCGCCTTTGCCACCACCGCCGGCTCCCCCCACTACCTCGCCACCTACCGGCGAAAATCCCCGCAGTAGGTGACCCCATTTCCCCGCTGGGTATGATCATCGCTTCCTCCGTCTTCCGCCGGCCACCCGATTTTTGCGCCCTTTGCGCCTCGTTGCGGCCCTCCGCCCTCCGCCCGATTTTTGCGCCGGCTGCGCCGCTTGGCGGCCAACCGTGCATCCTCCACCCGGCAAAACCTGAAGGATAACTTCGAAAGCCGCCCCCTGGCGGGCGCTTTTTCGTAGGCCGCCCGCTTGCGGGCGCTTTTTCGTCGGCCGCCCGCTTACGGTCGCGTTTTCGTAGGCCGCCCGCTTGCGGGCGCTTTTTCGTGGGCCGCACGCGCGGGCGCTTTTTCGTGGGCCGCACGCGCGGGCGCTTTTTCGTAGGCCGCCCGCTGGC
>CAJAYO010000947.1 GCA_903948415.1 uncultured Opitutia bacterium
AGGGAGCGCCAGCAAGCTGGCGGCCTACGGGGGCAGGGAGGAGGGGTGAGGGAGCGCCAGCAAGCTGGCGGCCTACGGGGGCGGGGTGGAGGGGGGAGGGAGCGCCAGCAAGCTGGCGGCCTACGGGGGAGGCGAGGGCGGCGAACCAGGGGGCGAGGATGGGGCCGGGGGCGGAGGCCTGGGTCGCGAGATATTTTTGCCAGCGCTGCAGAATCTCGGGGTTGAGTTTGCGGGTGCCGGCGAAGCGGTCGAATTTTTCGTCGGGGCCGAGTTTGGCGGCGTCGTGGGCGGCCAGAAGGTAGTCGCCGGTTTTCTGGCGGTGGTCGGCGAGGAAGGTCGCCACGAGTGCGTGTTTCGTGGTCTCGATGGTCGCGGTGAGTTCGGCGCGTTTGCGGAGAAATTCGCGGTAGGCGGGCGCGGTCTCGTCGAGTGGGGCGAGGAGGGGTTTTTCGACGGGTTCTTCGGAGGAGGCGAAGATGCCGTGGAGCGCGTAGTAATCGCGCGTGGGGATCGGATCGAATTTGTGATCGTGGCAGCGGGCGCAGGCGACGGTGAGGCCGAGGAGGCCGCGCGTGACGACGTCGATGCGGTCGTCGATGATGTCGTTTTGGTTGCCGAGGAAGCGGCGGCCGAGGGTGAGAAAGCCCATGGCGGCGAGGGCGGATTTGTCTTCGCCGAGCGGGAGTTGGTCGGCGGCGAGTTGTTCGACGAGAAATTGGTCGAAGGGCAGATCGGCGTTGAAGGCGCGGATGACGTAGTCGCGGTAGGTGTGCGAGAAGGCGAAGCGGCGTTCGGCGTTGCCGACGAGGTAGCCCTGGGTGTCGGCGTAGCGGGCGACGTCGAGCCAGAAGCGGCCCCAGCGTTCGCCGTAGCGGGGGGAGGCGAGGAGGCGGTCGACGGTGCGGGCGTAGGCGTCGGGCGAGCGGTCGGCGAGGAAGGCGGCGACTTCGGCGGGCGTCGGAGGGAGGCCTGTCAGGTCATAGGTGATACGGCGCAGGAGCGTGCGGGCGTCGGCGGCGGGGGCGGGCGAGAGGCGGGCGGCGGCGAGTTTGGGGTGGACGAGGGCGTCGATCGGATTGCCGGCGGACGTCGCCGGAGCCGGCGGCAGCGGGAGGAAGGCCCAGTGTTGGCGGGCGCGGGCCATGTCGAGGGCGAGGGGGGTAATGGGGCCGGTGCGGGGATCGGGGGCGCCGAGGCGGACCCAGTGCTCGAGGGCGGCGATTTTTTCGGGGGCGAGTTTGCCGCCGTGGCCGTCTTTGCGCGGCGGCATTTGGAGGTCTTCGTCGGTGAAGCGGACGGCTTGGATGAGGAGGCTTTGGTCGGGATCGCCGGCGACGAGAGCGGGGCCGGTCGCGCCGCCTTTGCGGAGGGCGTCGCGGGTGTCGAGGGCGAGGCTGCCTTTGGTTTTGCCCTCGGCGGCGTTGTGGCAGGGGTAGCAGGACTCGACGAGAATGGGGCGGATGGTGGATTCGAAGAATTCGATTTCGGCGGGTGGGAGGGCGGCGGGTGGGGTGGCGGCGAACGAGGCGGTGGCGGCGAGGAGGAGGGCGAGGGCGACGCGGGGAAGAGAGGGGCGGGGCGCTGGCGCGCGGCGGGCGGAGGGATGGCTCGCCCCGGCGCGGCGCGGCGCGCGATGACAAAGGGGTGGGTTCACGCGATGAGGTCTTTGACGACTTTGCCGTGGACGTCGGTGAGGCGGAAATCGCGGCCGGCGTGGCGGTAGGTGAGTTTCTCGTGGTCGAATCCGAGGAGGGCGAGAATCGTCGCGTGGAGGTCGTGGACGTGGACGGGTTTTTCGACGGCCTTGAAACCGAACTCGTCGGTGGCGCCGTGGACGTAGCCGCCCTTCACGCCGCCGCCGGCCAGCCACATGGTGAAGCCGTGGTGGTTGTGGTCGCGGCCGTTGACCTTGCCGGCGTTGGAGCCGGGGGTGGGGAGTTCGACGACGGGTGTGCGGCCGAATTCGCCGCCCCAAATCACGAGGGTGTCGTCGAGCATGCCGCGTTGTTTGAGATCTTGGAGGAGGGCGCCGATGGCCTGGTCGCTTTCGCGGGCGAGACGACGGTGGTTGATCTCGATGTCGTCGTGGGCGTCCCAGGGCTGGCCGTCGCCGTGCCAGACTTGGACGAAGCGGACGCCTTTTTCGAGGAGGCGGCGGGCGGTGAGGAGTTGGCGGCCCTGGGTGGTGTCGCCGTAGAGTTCGCGGAGGGCGGCGGGTTCGCGGGCGAGGGTGAACGCGTCGGTGGCCTCGAGCTGCATGCGGTAGGCGAGCTCGTAGGACTGGATACGGGCTTCGAGCTGGGCTTCGTTTTGGCGTTTCGCGGCGTGGCGGGCGTTGAGTTTTTGGAGGAGGTCGAGCTGGGCGCGCTGCTCGCGCGGGGAGGCGGAGGGGTTGCGGATGTGTTCGATGAGGCGGTCGACGTCGGTGAAGGCGGTGTTGATGTAGTTGCCCTGATAAATACCGGGGAGAAAACCGCTCTGCCAGTTTTGCGATTCCTGGATGGGGTAGCCGCCGGGGCACATGGCGATGAAGCCGGGGAGATTTTGGTTTTCGGAGCCGAGGCCGTAGGTGACCCAGGAGCCGAGGGCGGGGCGCGGGAGGCGGGCGTCGCCGCAGTTCATCAGCATGAGCGACGGCTCGTGGTTGGGGACGTCGGCGTGCATGGAGCGGATGACGGCGATGTCGTCGATGCGCGCGGCGACGTGCGGGAAGAGCTCGCTGACCTCGATGCCGGACTGGCCGTATTTTTTGAAGGCGAAGGGGGAGCGGAAGGCGGCGCCGGTTTTGCGTTCGGTCTTGAGGTCGAGGGGGAGAGGTTGGCCGTGATATTTCGTGAGCGCAGGTTTCGGGTCGAAGGTATCGACCTGGGAGGGGCCGCCGTTGGCGAAGATGTGGATGACGCGTTTGGCCTTGGCGGCGAAGTGGGGCGGGCGCGGGGCGAGGGGGTTGTCGAGGTTGACGGGGCGGACGCCGGGGGTGGTTTCGGCGAAGAGGTTGGGGCCGGCGAGGGCGGCGAAGCCGAGGGCCCCGAAGCCGAGGCCACAGCGATGGAGGAAATCGCGACGAGTGAGGAAGTGATCCTCGGGGCGCGGGGCGGGGTGGGACATGCGCGAGGGGGGGGGGGCGGACGACGGGGGTACGGGGGACGGCGCGGGTGAGGAAAGCGGTGACGGTGGAAAAATAAAACGAGGAGGCGGACGCCGGGGAAGCTCCGAATGCAACGGCGGTAGAGGAACGCCACCTGATATCCGGATTTTTGTCGGCCGTGTGAGCGCGGACGCCGTGAGCGCCGGCAAGCAGGCGGCCTACGACGGAAGGTTGAGAAACCCGGTGGCGTTGGTCGGACCAGGCCGGGAGAAAAATGAGGAAGGCCAACGTTTCTCCTCGCGCAGGGAATTTGAGACGATCAAACCGGATTGAAGGTGGCGCGCATGCAGCGATCACACAACAACCCCAATCCCCAGGGCGCGTTGGACTCTCCTCGCGAGAGTCGGGGTTTCCGACGGCAGAGCGCAGGAGTGTGGGCCGCGATGCTGGCGCTGGGGGCGGTGGCCGGGTGGGCGGGCGATGTGGCGACGGCGGCGCGGGCGACGGCGGTGCCGACGTTGGGCCGGTTAGAACCCGGGTATGGGCTGCGCGGCGAGGAGGCGGGTCTGCTGGAGGACGTGGCGCGGCGCGCGGTGTTGTATTTTACCGAGCACACGGATGCGGTGACGGGGCTGACGCGGGACCGGGCGCCGAACAACGGGGCGTCGAGCCGGGCGCCGTCGAGTGTGGCGGCGACGGGGTTTGCGCTGACGGCGTGGTGCATCGGCGAGCAGCGCGGGTGGTTGCGGGCCGGCGAGGCGCGGCGGCGCGTGGTGCAGACGCTGCGGTTTGTGGCGGACGGGCACGCGCACGAACGCGGGTGGTTGTATCATTTCGTCGATACGACGAACGGGCGGCGCGTGTGGGAGAGCGAGGCGTCGACGATCGATACGGCGCTGTTTTTGCAGGGGGCGCTGATGGCGCGGGAATATTTGGGGGACGCGGAGGTGACGGCGTTGGTGGATAAGATTTACGCGCGGATTGACTGGCGGTGGGCGCTGAACGGAGGGAGCACGCTGTCGCATGGGTGGAAGCCGGAGAGTGGCTTTATCGTGCACCGGTGGGACAACTACTCGGAGTTGATGGGGCTCTATTTGTTGGGCATCGGCGCGAAGCACGGAGGGCTGCCGGCGGAGAGCTGGCAGGCGTGGCGGCGGGAGCCGTGGGTGAGCAGGGAGGGGAGCGGGAGTCCGGGGACGGGAGACGGGAGACACGCGGCGGGCGGGCAGGCGTTTATCCAGGGTGGGCCGCTCTTCACGCACCAGTATGCGCACGGGTGGTTTGATTTTCGGGGGCGCCGGGATGCGCACGCCGACTACTGGCAGAACTCGGTCGACGCGACGCTGGCGCAGCGCGAGTGGAGTGCGGCGCAGAGCGGGCGGTATCCGTTTTGGTCGAAAGATCTGTGGGGGCTCACGGCGTCGGACAGTGTGCGTGGCTATGTCGCCTGGGGCACGCCGATGGGGCGGGCGGATGATGGGAGCGACGGAACGCTGGTGCCGTGCGCGCCGGGCGGGTCGCTGCCGTTTGCGCCCGCCGAGTGTCTGACGGCGCTGCGGAACATGCGCGAGGTCGGCGGGGAGAAATTGTGGGGGCGCTATGGGTTTGCGGATGCCTTCAACCCGCAGACCGGCTGGGTGGCGCCGGACGTGATCGGTATCAATGTGGGCATCACGTTGGTGATGGCGGAAAATTTGCGGAGCGGGCTGGTATGGAAAAATTTCATGCGTGCACCGGAAGTGCGGCGCGGGATGAAGCTCGCGGGATTCGCGGAGCCGCTGCGGTGGGCGGAGGGGCGGTTGGCGACGAATCCGTGAAGGGGCGGAGACCGGAAACGGCCGGGGAACGCTCATCGGATTTCGCCACCGGGCGAAATCTCGGGGATGAGCGGTGGCTGATTGCCGACGCAGGGACGGGATGGGCCTGCTGATTGCAGGCCGGAGGGGAGAGGGGAATGGCCGGCGGGATCGCGCCGGGGCGGAGTTGAGAATCGAGACAGCCTGCCGACGAGCGGCCGCCCGACCGAACGACACGCGGCCGAAAGGGCGCGCGGGATTTCGGCTCGTCCGGCGGTGGGGTGGCCGCCACGGGGCGCGGTCGCAGGTCGCGCCCCGGGACGAGTCCGCCGTCGATTCTCCCGGGCGGGGTCGTGTGGGTGAGCGATGCGTCGCAGGATGCGGCGGCGGCGAGGTGGATCGTGG
>CAJAYO010000948.1 GCA_903948415.1 uncultured Opitutia bacterium
CGATGAGTTTCCCCCGCGCCGCATAGTCCGCCAGCACGGGTTCGGTGACGCGGTGAAAGAGCGCCAGCCGCGTCTTCGCCGCCCCCGCATCGTCGTCCAACCGACGTTCCAGTTCACCGCCGCACCGGTCACAGCGTCCGGGCGTGCGGGGCGGCCGGGCCTGCCGGTGAAACGGCGCCTGGCAATTCCGACAAATCTCCCGCCCACTCAACCGCTCGACGACGTCCGCGTCGTCCACCCGCAGATAGATGACCGCATCCAGGTTCCGCCGGAGCCGCGTCAGCAGATCATCCAAAAAACGAACTTGATCCACCGTGAGGGGAAACCCGTCGAACAGCGCCCCTTGATCGACCGGGAGGCGGTCGGCCCATTCCTCAATCATCGCATCGACCACCTCGTCCGGCACGAGTTCGCCCTGGTTCAGGTATTTTTTCGCCAGCAGGCCGAGCGCCGTGCGGTCGCGCACGGTTTGCCGAAACAAATCGCCCGTCGCGAGGTGGCGGAGGTGGTAACGCGCGGCGAGACCGGCGGCATGGGTGCCCTTGCCGACACCGGAGGGACCGAGGAGGACGAGGTTCATGGTGGTTCCGGCCGGCCGGCCGGCATCGCGTTCCGAGACGATGGAACTGTTCGCACACTTGCGGCGGATTCACTCCGCGCTTTTTGGTTTTTCCTCCGCGGATTGTGGTGCGGCGCGGCTCGCGGATTGCACCGGCCGCCTCGCCGTGGTCTTCTCCCCACCGGTCGGCCCGGGACCAATCCCGGCCCCGGGCCGCCGCCCGGATCATGAAATTCCTTGCCTACAAAATCGTCGAAGAGGTGAACGTCGAGCGCTTCGAGCGCACGATCAACGAACTGATCCGCGCCGGTTGGGAGCCGCACGGCGCCCTGATCATTCTGCCGCGCCACGACAACGAAATCGCCGACGGCCTCTTCCAGGTGATGGTGAAGATCGAGCGCGAAGCGCCGTAGTCGCCGCTTCGCGCCGACGTCCGTTCCCGGCGGTGCCGCGCGGTCAAAAATCGCCGAAGAAATGGCAATGAATGCGGAGCATCCCCGCCGCGTGGGGGTAGTTTTTTGCATCGGCCAAGGCCGTCGAAAACAACCGAGAGGTCATCACCATGAATACGCAAATCACCCGTTGGAACCCGTTGAAAGAATTCGAGCAGGCGCAAAATCGCCTCGCCTCGCTGTGGAACTTGGATCCGTTCCGCCTCAAAGACGGACAGGAAGAAACGCTCACCGTCTCCGAATGGTCGCCCCGCGTGGATATCGTCGAAGATGACAAGGAATTCCTCATCAAGGCCGAACTGCCCGAGATGAAACGCGAAGACGTCAAGGTCACCGTCGACGACGGCGTGCTCACGATCTCGGGCGAGCGCAAGATCGAGAAGGAAGAAAAAAACAAACGCTATCACCGCATCGAAAGCGACTATGGCAGCTTCGTGCGCAGCTTCACCCTCCCGCCCGCCACGTTGGGCGACAAGGTCGCCGCGGAATTCAAAGACGGCATGCTGAAGGTCCACCTGCCGAAGGATATGAAATCCGCTTCCGCCAAGTCGGTGGAAATCAAGGTCACCTGAGTCAACCCGCCCGGTGCCGTCGTGGCCTCCGCGCCATGACGGCCTCCCGGCCCCGGCCACCACCCCACCCCGCCAAACCCTCCCGCTGGCACCCCCGGAGGAAAAAACCATGCACGGCTTTTTTGCAGATCGTGCCGATGCCGGCCGGCGTCTCGGCCACGATCTCCGCGCGTATGCCCACCGGCCGGATGTCATCGTCCTCGCCCTGCCGCCCGGCGGCGTCGCGGTGGGCCGGGCCGTCGCCGAGGCGCTGCACGCGCCGCTCGATGTGCTGATGGTGCGCAAACTCGGCGTGCCGGGTCACGAACAACTCGCCATGGGGGCCGTTGGCACGGGCGGTCTGGAGTTCCGCGACCGAGCGATCATGTCCGCTTTCGAAATTTCCCGGGAACACTTCGCAGCCGCCGTCCGCCGCGAACAGGCCGAGCTGATCCGGCGCGAGCGCGCCTATCGCGGGGATCGCCCGTTCCCCTCGCTCCGCGGCAAGACCGTTATTCTGGTCGACGACGGAATCGCCGCGGATTCGCCCGTCCGCGCGGCCCTCCGCGCCCTGCAGTTGAAGCACCCCGCCGCCATCGTCGTCGCGACGCCCATCGCGACCGACCAGATGGTCCAGACGCTGCGCCGCGAGGTCGCGGACGTCGTCACCGTGCTCATGCCCGAACACCTTTTGGCGGTCGGCGAGTTCTACGACCATTTTCAGCCGCCGACGGACGACGAGGTCCGGGAACTGCTCGCCCCGCCCGACGTTCAACCGGCCGATCGCCCCCTTTCCCTCCGATGAAAAACGCCCCCGCCCGCCGCCCGAAATCCCCGTCGTCCGCCCGCGCCGCCGGCGCACGCCGCCCCGCCGGGGCCGCCGGCGAGTGGGCCTGGCACTACCGCACCCTGCGGGCGCTGCGCGATCACCTCAAAGTCGGCCGGGGCGATCGCTTGCGGGAACTGTGCGATGCGATGGAACCGCCCAGCCTGCATGCGCAGGACCTGGTCGACGAACTTTACGACCGGGCCATGGCCGAATTGCTGCCGCCCATTCCCGCCGAGGCCGCGCGCGAAATCGATGACGCGTTGCGCCGACTGGAGCGCGGCGTCTACGGCCGGTGCGAAACCACGGGCCGGCCGATCCCCCAAACCCTACTGCGCGCCATGCCGTGGTGCCGCCATGCCCCGGCCGCCGCACCGGCACCGCCCACCCGACCGATCGCCCCCGCTCCCTCCCATGCCCCGAATCAGTAACCTTCGTCGGCGCCCGGACCCCGACGCTCCCTTGCCCGCGGCGATCGCAACCGTGCCGACGCAAATCACGTTTCGCCACATGCCGGCCTCGCCGGCCGTCGCCGCCCGGATCGAACGCGAGACCGGGAAACTGGTGCGCTACTTCCAGCCCATCACCCACTGCCACGTCGTCGTCGTCGCGCCGCATCGGCACCACCGGTTTGGCCGCGCTTACGCGCTGCATCTCGAGGTCGGTGTTCCCGGCGGGCCCCTGATCGTGAACCACGAACCCGCGCCCCGCGGGCACCCAGCCGCGGAGCCGCCTCCCGGAAAACCCCCGGCGCCGGAGGCCCGGCACCGGGACATCACCGTCGCCATCCGCGAGGCGTTCGATGTCGCCCGACGGCAGTTGGAGGACTACGCGCGCCGCAAACGCGGCGACATCAAACGCCACGCGCCGGCCGACCCGGCCACGACCCCGGAAAAGTAGGGGCGCGCGCCCCCGCCGGAGTTCCGGTGCGTGGGTGGCCGCGGCCCATCAGACGATGGCTTTCCGCCCGTGCGCACGAGCGCGGTCGCGACCGCCACGGCACTCCGGACACCCCCGATCGCCGGGGTGAAATCGAGCCCGAACCGCCCGCTCGCGCCGCACCCCGCGACCGCCCTCGCACCGCCCCCGGCGCCCCAGGCTCCCCACACGACGAGCAGCGGCTTCGTCGTCACCGGTCCGTTGTTGGTTTTGTCGAAAAGCCCGTCCGGATTGAGCGTTTCCCCCGTGATTCTATCGCCGGTCTCGGACCGTGATCGCCACGCCGTCGGCGACTTTGTCGCTGGGATAAATGACCGCTTCGCTCCCCGCCCCGAGGCCCCGGCGGATTTCCGTTTCCTTGCCGTTGCTGTGCCCGACCTCCACGCGCGTCAGCCGCGCCCGCCCGTCGCGCACGGCAAACACCGCCCACTCGCCGCCGCTGCGAAAAAGCGCGCCCACCGGCAGCTTCAACACCCGCTCCGACTCCCAGACCACGATCCGCGCCTCCACCCGATACGCATCACCCAACGCCCGGCGGTCCTCCGCCGAAGTCA
>CAJAYO010000949.1 GCA_903948415.1 uncultured Opitutia bacterium
CGGAGCCGAAGCCCCGCCCCAGGAAGTCGTCGTCGGCGAACTCCGCCTCAACCTCGACGCCCGCTCCGCCGTGCTCGGCACCGAGCCGCTCGTGCTCACCCCCGTCGAATTCGATCTGCTCGCGAGCCTCGCGAAAGCGAAAGGCCGCATCAAATCCCGCGAGGCCCTTCTCGATGAGGCGCGCGACCGCAACTACGACGTCTTCGACCGCTCGATCGACGTGCACATTTCCTCGCTCCGCAAAAAACTCCACGACGACGCCCAGTCGCCGCGTTTCATCCGCACCGTGCGCTCCGCCGGGTATATGATGGTCGCACCGGAGCTCTAGGCCCGGGCGCCGACCGGGCCACCCGGCCCACGCCCGGGCCTGCCTTCACGGCACGACGTAAAGTTCCACGAGCGCCGTGCCGGTCGTGTTGCCGCTGCCACTCACAATCGCGGTGTAAGATCCGGCCGGAAGCGTGGTGACGATCGCGGCGTCGCGACTGCCAGCGGGCAACGCGAAGGCCCCGACGGCGGCCGCGGTCGCGGCGATCTCCACCGCATTCGTCGCCCCCGACCAGTTGTCGTTCGTCGCCAGCGCGGTCGTGCCGCGATAGAGCGTGATCGTCGGGTCCGCCAGAGCGCCGGTCACGCCGAGGGTCGCGAGCGTCGGGCCGACGGCTCGCACGAGCAGCTTCAACGCGCCCGTGCCGCTGATGACGAACCCGGGAATCAGGACGGAGTCGCCCGCGCCGACAAACGCACGCGTCGACGCGTTGATCACATTGATCGCCGATGTCGTGGAGGCGTCGTAAACTTCGAGCAGCGCGATGCCGCTGCCGTCGTCGGTCGCCGCGACCGGTGCGGTGTAGGCTCCCGGGGCCAGGGTCGCGACCACGGCGGCGTCTTTGCTCGCGATGGTTAGTGGAAACGCGCCCGCGCCGACCATCGCCGCGGCGTCGACCCCGAGCCAGTTGTCGTTGCTCGCCACGGTGGTCGTGCCGCTGACGAGACTGAGGCGCGGATCGGCGAGCGCGCCGGCGACCCCGAAGGCCGTGAGCGTCGGGCCGACGGCGCGGACCAGCATTTGTTTCGTCCCGGTGCCGCCGAGGACGAAGCCGGGAATCGGTGTGCCGGCGGCGCCCCCGAGCGCGACGCGCGTCGCGATGTTGATGAGGCGCGCGGTGCCCGAGGAGCCGACGGCGACCGCGGCGCTGGCGGTATTGCCCACGCCCGAGAGGCCGCCGGCGCCGCGGGTATCGTAGGTCGCGAGGGCCGTGAGCGTGACCCGGTAGTTCGCCGCCACCGTCGCGGTGGAAAAATTCGTCGTGTCGCCGCCCGCGCTGGTCACGGCCGAAGCGGCCGCAAGCGCGGACCAGGTCGTGGCATCGGGGGAGGTTTCGATTTGGTAGGTCGCGCCTTCGACGGAGGACCACGTGAGGGAGATCGTGCCGCCGGCATTCGTGGCGCTGACGGAGATCGGCGACGCCTGGCTGGCGCGGACGAATTCCGTGACGGGCTCGTTGATCGCGTTCACGGTTCCGCCCGTCGCCGCGCCGAAAAACGCCCGCCCGACCATATTGGGATATTTCGGCGTGCCGTCCGCTTCGATCGTGAGGAAGTAGGCCCAGGTGCCGGCGGGAAACTCGGGCGTCACACAGAAGCGGACGTTGTTTTCGTTGAGATCAAAATCGGTGCCGTGGGTTTTGCCGAGATCGCCGAGGTAGTCGTAGTCTTCGATGAAGTGGCCGAGGGCATAGGCCGTGTTCACCGCCGGACCGGTAACCGTGGCGGGCAACGTGGCACTGCGGTTTTGCGCGCGGGCGGCCCAGGCCGGCAAGGTCGTGCGGCCGGTGGCGGCGAGGTGCGTGGTGCCGTTCGTGCCGTCGCGCTGCACGTAACCGGACGTCATGCGCCGCAGGCCGCTCTTCGCATCCATCGGCGACGCGTAACCGTAGGGCCCGTACACCGGCAGCCCGTCCTGCAGCCACGCGACAATCGGCGAGTGGGCTGTGACCGGTCCGGTGCTCTCGGTATAAAGCTTGGTCGTCGCATTGAACTCGACGTGGTCGCCCAGTTGGTAGCGGACGGCGGGGGCGTTCGCGTGATAGTGGTGGTTGGTCATCGCCTGATGCGCGAACGCCGGGTCAAAGGTCTGCCCTTCGTTGTGAAACGCTTCGCGGTTCCACACGCCGTCCCCGCGCAGCCCGTTCATCGGCGAGGCGTCGGTGTTGCTCGCGGTCGAATAAGAAAACGCATCGCGGTTGTCGAAGGCCGCGACGCCGTCGACGAAGTAGCCGATGGCGCCGAGACCGGTGAGGGTCTTGGTCGCAGGAATCGTCGGCGTGCGCGGGAACCGGTAGAGCACGCCCGTGTTGGCCGGATAGCTGGGGAACGCCTGCGTGTGCGCGGCGTTGCCATACCACGGCCCCATCACGTGCGTGCCAAGACCGGTCGTGCGCAGATAGACCCAACTCGCCGACGCGGCCACCTGGATTACGCCCGCGTAGCTCGGGGTCGGCTGCGACGTGGTGCCGCGCGTCCACGTGGTCACGGCGGCGCCCGCGAGGCGCGCGGCGTCGCTTACATAGATGCGCGCATAGCGGCGCGTGTGGGCCGTCTGCCAGGATTCGAGCTGCGGATCGGCGGCAGCCGCGGCCAAGGCCGTGGCGAGGCCGGCGAGGAGAAGACGGACGGGGTGATTCATGGAGCCCATGAGACCACCGGGCGGTAAAGGCTCTGTGAGCCGCGGGAAGAATTTTGTTAAGGCGGCGTAAACAGGCGGGATTTCCCCCCGGAGAAGCGTAGGGTCCGGCCGTCCGCCGCGCCGGCCGCCATGAAAGTCACCTTCCCGCTCACCCTCAAAGTCTCGCTCTGGCTGCTCGCCAACCTGTTGCTGCTCACGGCGGCGGCAGGCGCCTTTTACGTCAGCCAGTTCGGCGTCGGCTGGAAATCGCTGACGCATGGCGCCCTCGGCGAACGCCTGCAAAGCATCGGGGACTCCATCGCCGCCGACCTCCACACCGAGCCGGAGGGCGTACGCCCCGCGATCTTCCGGTCGCGCGCGAAAAAATACGGCGCCGATTTTTTCCTGTTCACCAACACCGGAACGCAGGTGGCGGGCGACCCCGTCGAGCTGCCCGCCGCGGTGCGCGAGGAACTCAACCCCGGTCAGCGGCCCGACAGCCCCGGCCC
>CAJAYO010000950.1 GCA_903948415.1 uncultured Opitutia bacterium
GGGCGAGGGCGCGACCCGTGGGGCGGGGGCGGATCCTTCCGGGTAGCTGGCCGGATCCTTCCGGGTAGCTGGCCGGAACCTTCCGGGTAGCTGGCTGGAACCTTCCGGGACGGTTCGAGGACGTCGGGGGGGGGCGGATGGAAGCGCCGTCAGACCAGGCCGCGCGCCCCGGCGAGGGTGCGGCGTCTTGGATGGGGCGAGAGCGCCCCGGGGCGGGCGTGTAGAACGTCAAGTTCGCCTTCGACATCGGCGCCAACGAGAAGCGAGCACAGATAGTCCCGGGCTTTTACGTCGTCGCCGGTCTCAGCGCGGCTCCGCGGTAGGTTCCTGAAGCCGTTTTTCGCGCCCGAGAACCGTCGGGGCATTTGAGGAGGTGGTTGGGATTATACCCTTCGAGCCGGCGGGTGATTAACCGTGTCAGCTCATCGTTGAGTTTTGTTCAAATCCTTGCGTCGACGGGTTCCCGTCGAACATGGTGGGTTGATTCCAAGGGAAATGCCCGCACAGCCTCAAATTATGGTCCTCTCGGCGCCATCACTCCGCGGGCCTTCACGCCTGGGAGTCGTGGCGGGCCTGTTGCTGGTGCTGGCCGTGGTGGTCGCTTACCTTAATACGTTATCGTCCCCATTCTTTTTCGACGACCTCAGCGCGATTGATGAAAATCCGACGATTCGCCAGTGGTGGCGGCTGGACCAGGTTCTGTCACCCCCGAGCGACGGCAGCGCCGTGACCGGCCGGCCGCTGCTGAATTTCACTTTCGCCGTCAACTACGCGATCAGCGGCCGTTCGCCGGTGAGTTACCATCTCGGAAACATCGCCCTTCATTCGGGCGCAGCCTTGATGCTTTTTTGGGTGGTGGGTCTGACGCTGGTGCGCGGCCTGTCCACGGGAGTTCCCGAGCGCCAGACGACGTTCACGGCATTCTTTATCGCGTTACTCTGGGCGGTGCACCCCCTCCAAACCGAGTCGGTCACCTGTGTGGCCCAACGGACCGAGCTGCTGGTGGGTTTTTTCTATCTGCTCACCTTGTATTGTTTTCTCCGCAGTACCGAAGGCAAGCACCCCGTGGGGTGGTCGGTGGCTTCCGTGGGGGCGTGCTTCATGGGGATGGCCAGCAAGGAGGTCATGGTCTCCGCGCCGCTCGTGGTTTTTCTCTTTGATCGAACGTTTGTTTCGGGTGGTTTTTCGCAGGCGTGGCGTCGGCGGCGGGGATACTATGTCGCCCTGGGGAGCACGTGGCTCTTTCTTTTCGCGCTGGTCGCGGGTGCCGGCGGAAGCCGCGGTTCGGCGGCCGGATTTGGTCTGGGCGTGTCTGCATGGTCCTACCTGCTCAAGCAGTGTGAAGCGATTGTGCTCTATCTCCGATTGAGCCTTTGGCCGCATCCGCTCGTCGTCGACTACGGCACCGACGTGGTGCACCGGCTTTTGCCGGTTTTGCCTCAGGCGTGTCTATTGGTAACGCTGTTTGGCGCCACGCTGCTCGCGCTGTGGAAACGTCCGTGGCTCGGGTTTTTGGGGATTTGGTTTTTTGCCATCCTTTCGCCGAGTTCCAGTTTTATTCCGCTCGTTTCGCAAACCATGGCGGAACACCGGATGTATCTTCCGCTCGCAGCCCTGACCACGCTCGGAGTCCTGGGGATACGGATATTTTTGCCCCGAGGGAGCCTGATGATTCTGTCCGCCGTGGCCGTGGGATTCGTCGTCCTCTCCATCTGGCGAAACCGCGATTACCGCACCGATCTGTCGATCTGGGAGGTGACCGTCGCGCAACGTCCGGGAAATGGCCGGGCCCAATCAAATCTCGCCGATGCCTACAAGGCGCGCGGTCTTCTGCGGGAGGCCGCCACGGGGTATGCGCAAGCGCTCCGACTGGATCCCAATCAGCCGGAAACCCTGAACAATTGGGGTCTGGTTCTGCTGGACCAAGGGCGGACGGCGGAGGCCGTCGTCACTTTTGAGCGGACGCTGGTGCTCAAACCGAACTTTGCGGATGCGATGACGAACCTCGGTAATGCGATGACGAAGGCGGGTCGAGCGGACGAGGCGCTGCGGTGGTTCGAGGGCGCGGTGCGGGCCAAGCCCCATTTGGTGCCGGCGCTGAGCAATTTGGCGGGAGCGCTGGTCCAAGCCGGGCGCTATCCTGAGGCGATGGTCCACGCCAAGCGGGCCTTGGAACTGAAGCCGGACTACGTGCTCGCGCGGTCGAATCTCGCCGTGGCGCTCCTGCGGGGCGGCCGGACGGCGGAAGCCGTGCCGCAGTACGAAATTCTGATAAAAGCGCAGCCGGGAGATGGCAGCGCGCACAACAATCTTGGGAGCGCGTATTACATCTTGGAACGGGCGCAGGAAGCGATTCCGCACTATGAGCAGGCGGTCACGCTGGATCCTCAGAATGGCAGTTTCCGCAACAACCTGGCCGGGGCTTTGTTTCGCGTGGGCCGAAAAGAGGCGGCGGTCGAACAGTATCGCGCGTCCCTGCGGCTCGCGCCGGAGGATCTTGAAACGCGCGCCAATCTTGCGCTGGTGCTCGCGCAACTGGATCGCCCACACGAGGCGGTCGTGGAGTATGAAGGGGTGTTGAGCCGCGATCCCAACCACGGCATGGCGCATTTCGGGCTGGGTCAGAGCCTCTACGCCCTGCAGCGTCGGACCGAGGCGATGGAACACCTTGCGACGGCGGTCCGGCTGCTCCCGGCGTTCGAGCCGGCCCGCGCGCTCTTCGACCGCGTCCGCGAGGCCGAGAGCGCCCCGCGTAAGCCTTAGGGTGATCCGCGTTTTACCCCAGGTGTCTTTTCCACGGCCAGAAACCGTCGCTGTTCGCGCCGCCGCCCACATTTCGGCTTTTGGGCGAACTACTTGATCGGGGGGATCGTCGGGCTGAGCTGGGTTTCGAGGGCCGCCAAGGCCTGCTGGGCTTCGGTATAGTCGGGTTTCAGCCGCACGGCCTCCCGGAGGTGGGGCAGGGCCTCTCCGGGCCGCGCCAAGCGCCAGAGAACGACGCCGAGGTTATTGTGGGCCCCGGGGTGTCCGGGATTGAGGTCCACCGCAGCTTGAAACTGAGCGCGGGCCTCTTCGAGCTTCCCGTCCTTAAAAGACCCGGCCCCGAGGTTGTTTTTGACTTCGGCGAGATTCTCGCGGGCGGCGGTGTAGTCGGGCTTCAGTTTTAGCGCCGATTCGAAGTGGGGGAGGGCCTCGGTCAGACGTCCGCTTTGAAAAAGGGCCACGCCGAGA
>CAJAYO010000951.1 GCA_903948415.1 uncultured Opitutia bacterium
CAGTTCGCCGGGGCGGTGCGGGCGCACGCGGGCGGCGACATCACCGAGGCACGGCTGGATTTGGCGGCCTGGCTGATGCCCGAGCAGATCAACGAGCGGCTGATGGAAGAACTCGATTCGCTGCATCCGTTCGGGCAGGGAAATCCCGAGCCGGTGTTCGGGGTGCGCGGGGTGGTGCTGCGGGCGCCGGTGGAGATCTTCAAGGAGCATCACTTCCGTTTCCATTTTGAGGACGGCCGCGGCCGGCGCATGCACGGGGTCGCCTGGAAGATGGCGGTCCGACAGCCGCCGCTGGGCGTGCCGCTGGATTTCGCCGTGGAGCTGAAGTGGAACCACTTCAACAATCGAAAGCTGCTGCAACTTGGGCTGATCGACTGGCGACCCTCGAGCTGAGCGGAAGGGCGACTGGCAAGGGTCCCGGGGGCGGGGCCCGTGAGGCGGCGGGGGGGCGGTTTCTTCCAGCGGCGGTAGCCGAGGAGGGCGAGGGAGGCGGTCAGGAACAGCGCGCCGCCGGGTAGTCGACGCACCCGCCATTTGGGAAAACGGTGCGGGGCTGGGAGTGCAGAGGTCTTCCTCAGGACGCGCGCGGGGGCGGGGCGCGGTGGATTTGGGGCGTCCACGTCACGTAATTCGGTTCTTCATGAAGAAAGGCGTCCGGTGCGTCGGTGGCGGCCAACAGGTTCGCGTCCAGTACGCGGGGGAGCAGGTCCGCGAGCGCGTAGGGGACGTGCGTCAGTCCGGCCGGCGGCAGAGACCAATGGCGGAAGTTTTCCGGCATGACGAGTTCGCCGCTGAGTTCGGTCGCCGGCACGCGCCGGAGAGTGCCTCCGAGCGCGAAATGATGCCAGAGCTCGCGCCGAGCGTCGGCAATCACGCTCACGTCGGAGCGGCCCAACGCCTGGGCGGCGGCGGCCAGGCTGCAATAGGTGAATACAGGCCGGGGGGTGAGCACGTTCCACGTTCGCAGCGCCATCGCGCAGGTGCGGATGCCGAGCACCGAGCCGGGGCCGTTGCAGAACACGAATGCTCCGGCCTCGCCGACGTCGATGCCGAGTGCGGCGATGCTGCGGAAGAGGCCCACGCCGGTTTCTTCGTCCGAGCTGGCCCAGCGGGATCCGCCGGGCTCGGCGTTGACGATCCAACCGGTTTGCACGCGGGACGACGCGGCGTCGAGGACGAGCAGGGGCGCGTGGGCGGCGATCAGTTGGCGGAGGCTCGGCATCGGAGCGTGACGAAACGGCCGAGCGTGCGACCGCGCAAGCCCGCAGAATCCGGCATTGACCGACGCATCTCGCGACGTAGCGTGACCGATTCTTCCAACCTAAACCTGCCTGCCAACACTCCCGTGAACGTCCAACAGAACAGCCTCTCCGCCACGCGCAAAAGCCTTGTCGTCACGCTCGACCAGAGCGAGGTCGATGCCGAACACCAGGCGGTGGTCGCCGAATTCGCCAAGCAGGCCCGCATCCCCGGCTTCCGTCCCGGCAAGGCTCCGGCCGCGATGATCGCGCGCCGCTTTGCGAAGGAAATCGCCGAGGAGTTCAAGCAGAAGGTCGTCGGCAAGGCCTATCGTGAGGGGCTGGAAAAAGAAAAACTCGACGTGCTGAATGTCGTGAATCTCGAGGAGGGCACGATCGCCGTCGGGACCGCCGCGACCGTCACAATCACCCTGGATGTCCGGCCCGAGTTCGTGCTGCCGGACTACACCCAGCTTCCCACCGAAATCACTTCCACCGACGCGACCGACGCCGAAGTGGAAGGTGTCATCGAGGGTCTCCGCGGCGAGCGCGCCGATTTCAAAGCGGCCGACCGTCCCGCGCAAAAGAGCGATTATGTGAAGCTCGCCTACGAGGGCACCGTCGACGGTCAGCCGATCGCCGACCTCGCGCCCGACAAGCAAATCTACGGCAAAGTCCCGCAGACGTGGGAAGAAGTTGAAGGCACCAACGAAGGCGTCATTCCCGGCCTCGGCAAACAGCTCGCCGGCCTGAAGGCGGGCGACAAAAAGGACGTTGCGATCACGTTCCCGGCGGAGTTTCCCGCGGTGCCCGCGCTCGCCGGCAAGGCGGCCGTCTACCAGGTCGAGGTGCAGGAAATCCGCGAACGCGTGTTGCCCGCGCTCGACGCCGAGTTCTTCAAGGCCCAGCAGGTCGACGACCTCGCCGGTCTCCAGGCGCAGGTCCGCGCGAATCTCAAGGCCCAGAAGGATTATCAGAACCGCTCCGCGCAGCGCCGCCAGGTCACCGAAGCGCTCGGCGCGAAGGTCGATTTCCCGGTGCCGGATTCCCTCGTCGAGTCGGAGACGCAGGGCGTGCTTCGCCAGTTCATCGAAGAAAACATGCGCCGCGGCGTGCCGCAGGAGCAGTTCGAGAAGGACAAGAAGGAACTCTTCGAGGGCGCGAAGAAAGCCGCGACGAACCGCGTGAAGATGCAGCTCATCCTCGCGAAGATCGCCGAGGCGGAAAAGCTCACGGTCGAGAGCGGCGACATCGACGCGTTCATCTACCGCGAGTCCGCGCGCACGCAGCAGAAGCCCGAGAAGCTGGTGAAGATGCTCACGACCGATCGCGAGCAGCTCCGCGCGGTGCAGCAGAACATCATCTTCGACAAGGCGGTTGATTTCCTGGTGTCCAAGGCTACGGTGACCACCGTCCAGCCAACGGTCTGATCGGCCGATAACACCACTACATAACCCGTGAGCTACTACGTTCCCATCGTTCTCGAAAACACCGGCCGCGGCGAGCGGTCGATGGACATCTATTCGCGCCTGTTGAAGGACCGCATTATCTTCATCGGGACGCCGATCGACGACACGATCGCGAATTTGGTGATCGCCCAGCTCCTCTACCTGCAGATGGAGGATTCGAAGAAGGACATCCATCTTTACATCAACTCGCCGGGTGGCGTCGTCACGGGTGGGATGGCGATCTACGACACGATCAATTTCCTGCAATGCGACGTGGTGACTTATTGCGTGGGCATGGCGGCGAGCATGAGCACGGTGCTCCTCGCCGCCGGCACGAAGGGCAAGCGTTTCGCGCTCCCCAACAGCCGCGTGATGATTCACCAGCCGAGCGGCGGCGCGGGCGGCCAGGCCTCCGACATCGCCATCGCCGCGAAGGAGATCCTCCGTTGGCGCAAGACCCTCAACGAGGTCATCGCCAAGCACACGGGCAAGACGGCCGAGCAGGTCGAAAAAGATTCGGATCGCGACTACTACATGAGCGCGCTGGAGGCGAAGGCCTACGGCATCGTCGACCACGTCGTCGAGTCCACCCGCGACGTGCAGAAAATTGCGGTGCCGGGTGTCGTGCCGAGCGCCGCCTGAGCGCGCGTTCGCTGCGTCCTAAACCAACTCCGCCCTCGACTCGTCCCGGGCGAACCCCAAGCTCCGTGCCATGGCAAAATCCGCGCGCATGACCCTGTGTTCGTTCTGCGGCAAGTCGCAGGCCGAGGTCAAAAAGATCATCGCGGGTCCCGGCGTCTACATCTGCGATTCGTGCGTCAACGTCTGCAAGACGATCATCGACCGCGAAGTGAAGGCGCCCGCCGTCGACGCGAAGCCCACCGTCCGCCTGATCAAGCCGTCCGACATCAAACGGACGCTCGATGAACACGTGATCGGTCAGGATCACGCGAAGAAGGTGCTCTCGGTGGCGGTGTACAACCACTATAAGCGCCTGATGTTCGACTCCGGCCAGTCCAACAAGGACTCCGCCGCGCTGTCACCCGAGTTCAACGACGTCGAGGTCGAGAAGAGCAATATCATGCTGCTCGGCCCCACGGGCTCGGGCAAGACGCTCCTCGCCCGCACGCTCGCGAAGATTCTCGACGTGCCGTTCGCCATCTCCGACGCGACCACGCTCACCGAGGCCGGCTACGTCGGCGAGGACGTGGAAAATGTCGTCCTCCGGCTCCTGCAGGCGGCGAATTACGACGTGAAGAAGGCCGAGTGCGGCATCATCTACATCGACGAAATCGACAAGATCGGGCGCAAGACGGAGAACGTGTCCATCACGCGCGACGTTTCCGGCGAAGGCGTGCAGCAGGCGCTGCTGAAGATTCTTGAGGGCACGACGTGCAACGTCCCGCCACAGGGCGGTCGGAAGCATCCGAATCAGGAATACATCCAGATCAATACGTCCAACATCCTGTTCATCTGTGGCGGTGCCTTTGTCGGTCTCGACGCCATTGTGCAGCGCCGGATGGGCTCGCGCAGTCTCGGTTTTTCCGCGGTCGCCGCCCAACACGAGGCGGCGCTGAAGCCCGAGCAGATGATGAAGTCGCTCGCGCCCGAGGATTTGATCCGCTTCGGCATGATCCCCGAGTTCATCGGCCGCCTGCCGGTGGTGTCGGTGCTCGACCAGCTGCAGGTCGCCGATCTGGAGAAAATTCTCCTGCGCACGAAGAACGCGATGGTGAAGCAATATTCGAAGCTCTTCGCGATGGACGGTGTGCGGCTGAAGTTTACGCCCGACGCCGTGAAGGCCATCGCCATGAAGGCCATCGAGCTGAAGACCGGCGCGCGCGCACTGCGGGCGATCATGGAGAATCTCATGCTCGAGGTCATGTATGAGCTGCCGCAGCGCGACGATGTGACCGAGGTCGTGATCGACGCGGGAGCTGTCGCCGGGCGGCGCAAGCCCACACTGCGCACCGCCGCCAAGTCGGAGCCGAAGCAGGACGCGGCCTGAGGCGCACCGGGGCGATGAGTGGTCGCGCGCTTCTGCTCGCTGTCGCCATGACGGTCGCTCCGGCGGCCCAAGCCCTGATGGTCGCAGGTGTCGACGTTACGACGAACACCCTTCCTCCTGGCAACGGCGCGCCGTGGGACCACGTCGGATTGATCGGCGGCACGACGGGCGTCTACCTCGGAGCCTTCGGTGGCGGCTATTGGGTGATCACCGCCGCGCACGTCGGGATCGGCGCTCTCACGCTGAACAACGTCACCTACACCGCGGTGCCTGGTTCGGGCGTCCAGATCGGGGGGGCGGATGTGTTTGTGTATCGCATCGATTCCAATCCCGGGCTGACGAATCTCGCGTTGTCGGCGGTGGCCCCGGGGGTGAACGCGGCGGTGACCCTGATCGGCGCAGGGGTGAAGGGGGATGCGACGCTGCTCAATTGGAGCGTAAATCAAAACGGCAATACCTCGGGGGCCAGCGGCGGAGCCGCTTGGACATGGACTGCGCAACCCGACGCGAGCGGCGCCAATCTCTCCGGCTATGGCTGGGGTTCGGGCAAGGTCTTGCGCTGGGGCACCAATGCCATCACGGGCACGACGAGCTACAATATCGGCACCGGCACTACGTCGGCCCTTTATACGACGTTCAATCCGATCACGGGCGAGGCTCAGGGCGCTGCCGGCGACTCGGGTGGCGCGATGTTTTATCTGAACGGTTCCACCTGGGAACTTGCCGGCATCCTCGGCGCGATCGGCACGTTCAACAACCAACCGGGGTCGACTGCGGTGTTTGGGAACATCACCTACGCCGCCGATATTTCCGTCTACCGCAGCGCGATCACTTCCGCGATCCCGGAGCCCGCCGGTGTTGTCGCCTGGAGCGGCGCGCTCGCCGCCGGAGTCGCGCTTTGGCGCCGGCGTCGGCGCGCTTGATCAGGCCGCGCGACGGACTGGCCACGCGCCGCAGGCTTCACTCTTGCGCCCATCGCGCGATTCGCCGGGCGGGCCCATGAGCCGGCGTGCGGCTCTTGGGTTCGGGTCGGCTGGTGCCGTGTCCGCCCGGCTGCGGGCCGACCCCGGTGAAACGGAACGTCGCGACCTCTCCGGTCACGGTGTCGGGTCGGCGGGCCTTAAACGCGTGCGCTGGACGCTCTCGGCCGGTGGCGCGCTCCGCCGGGAGTATCGTTACGCGCTTGAGGGCGATTTTGTTTATCACGGGGTCACGTTCGACCACTGGGAGGAGTTGATATTGTCGCTGCGCTGGCTGGGCGAGGGCCCGTTCCGGGTGGGGGAAAACTGCCTGCAGGGCACGGGGTGCGGCGATCTAGGTGCGGCGTGCAGGAAGCCGCGGGCAGCGAGGCAGCCGCGGGATGCCTGAGGCTATCCCGAGTTTCAGGGCCAATTCGCGGGCGTGCGCTGGGCACGTCCCGCCACCCACGGCGGACCGTGGACCCTGACGTTGGCGTCGCCGGCAATTTATCCGGGTGGGGGCACGCCGCGCATCAGCCATCCGCAGACGACGGTGGATTTTCCGG
>CAJAYO010000952.1 GCA_903948415.1 uncultured Opitutia bacterium
GCGACGGCGACGCCGACGGCCATGATCGCGCCGATGGCGGACTGGAGATTGAGGGTGGTGCCGGTGAACTTCAGGGCGAGGACGACGCCGGCGAGCACGCCGGGGACGGCGGCGATGACGACGAAGGCGAGGCGGACGGATTGGAAATTGGCGGTGAGGAGGAGGAAGATGACGGCGATGGCGATGAGCAGGCCGGACTTGAAGCCCTCGGTGAGTTCGTGGAGGGGGCCGACCTGGCCGCGGTAATCGACACGGCCTTTGGCGGGCGGCGCGCCGAGTTCGGCGACGGCGGCGGCGATTTGGCGCGAGGCGGTGCCGAGGTCGGTGTTGTGGAGATTGGCGGTGACGCTGACGACGCGGACGAGGTTGTAGCGCTCGTATTGGCCGGGGGCGGTGCCGGGTGTGAGGCTGGCGACATTACGCAGGAGGACGGGTTTGCCGCCGGGGGCGGAGGAGGAGATGGGGATGTTGCGGAGGTCTTCGAGGGAGGTGGTTTGCGTCTGGGGAATCTGCACCTGGAGGCTCATGCTGATGCCGCTGCCGGGGTCGGCCCAGTAGTTGGCCGTGGTGAAACGGCTCGAGGTGGTGGCGGCGACCAGGGAGCGGGTGACGTCGCTCGTGCGGACGCCGAGGAGGCCGGCGCGCTCGCGGTCGACGTTGACATCGACGGTGGGGAAATCGAGGGACTGGGCGATGTGGACGTCGCGGAGGTTCGGGAGCGTGCGGAGTTTGGCGGCGACTTTTTCGGCGAACTCGCGGCTGGCGGGGAACGACGGGCCGCTGACGGCGACCTCGATGGGGGTGGGCGAGCCGAAGCTCATGACGCGCGAGACGAGATCGCTCGGTTCGAAGGAGACGCGGAGGTCGGGAAGCTCGGCGGCGAAGGCGGCGCGGAGTTTTTCCTTGAGGGCGTCGACCTTGACGCCGGAGCCGGGCTTGAGCTGCACGGCGAGCCAGCCCTCCTCGGGGCCGGTGTTGAAGAGGTAGATGAGGTTGACCGGGTAGTTGGAGGCGTGGACGCCGACGAGGCCGATGGTGAGGGCGACGTTGGCGGCGCCGGCCTCGCGGTTGATGATCTCGAGGACCTGTTTCGCGACGGCTTCGGTTTTTTCGACCTTGGTGCCGGCGGCGCCGCGGAAGCGGAGGGCGAGCTGGCCGGAGTCAACCTGGGGGAAAATCTCGAGTCCAAGGCGCGGGCCGAAGAGGGCGACGATGGCGCAGGCGGCGGCGAGGTAGACCGGGAGGACGAGCCAGCGGGCGGCGATGAACGGGCGGACGAGAGCGGTATAGAGTTTTTGGAGACCGACGAGCCAGGCGGGATCGGCGTGGAGCGCGGTTTCCTTGTGGCGGCGGAGAAACCACACGCTGAGGACGGGGACGAGCGTGCTGGAGAGGACGAACGACGCGATCATCGAGAAGCCGACGGCGAGGGCGAGCGGGGTGAAGAGGGCCTTGGCGGCGCCGACCATAAAGAAGGCGGGAATGAAGACGGCGAGGACGCACAGCATCGCGAGGAGGCGCGGGAGGGCGGTTTCGCGGGTGGCCTCGAGGGCGGCGCGGGCGAGCGGGGTGCCGCGGGCGAGGTGGGCGTGGATGTTTTCCACGGCGACCGTGGCTTCGTCGACGAGGATGCCGACGGCGAGCGCGAGGCCGGAGAGCGTCATGAGGTTGAGGCTCTGGCCGGTGAGCCAAAGGGCGAAGGTGGCGGCGAGGAGGGCGATGGGGATATTGACGACGACGATCAGCGCGCTGCGCCAATCGCGGAGGAAGAGGAGGACCATGAGGCCGGTGAGGACGGCGCCGAGCGCGCCTTCCTTGGTGAGGGTGGCGATGGACTGGTTGACGACGGGGGACTGGTCGAACTCGTAGCTGACTTTGACGGTGTCGGGGACGGCGGCCTGGAATTTCGCGAGGTTGGACTTCACGAGATTCACGACGGAGAGCGTGGAGGCGTCGGCGCGTTTGGTGACGGGGATGTAGACGGTGCGGCGGCCGTTCGCGAGGGCGTAGGAGGTGATGATGTCGGCGCTGTCTTCGACGGTCGCGACATCGCGGAGGTAGACGGCGCCCTGCGGAGTGACGCGGAGTGGGACGGCGGCGAGATCCTGAACTTTTTTTGGGACGGCGTTGACGGGGACGATGGGGTATTTGTCGCCGAGGTTCATGTTGCCCGACGGGCTGAGGATGTTGGCGGCGGTCATCGCCTGCACGAGGTCGTCAGGGGA
>CAJAYO010000953.1 GCA_903948415.1 uncultured Opitutia bacterium
ACGCCCAATGCCACCGACTCCCGGCCGCTGGTGGCCCGCCAGCTCGATTTCAAGGACGGTCCGAAGTTCATTCTGAAGGATTCCCTGCTGCTCACCGCCGACTTCAAGGCGACGCGCAACCTGGTTCTGTCGCTCAACGCGATTTACACCTACACCGAGGGGGAGTTTTGGAACCGCAATTTCACCTGGGTCGCGGCCAACGACAACGCCAACGTGAACAACGGCCGCAATTCGGTCGGCGGGGACGGACTGACGACGATCGTCGCGCGCCGCGAAGGCACGGCGAATGCCGCCACCCTCAACAACGGCGGCGGTTCGGCCGCGAAGCTCACCTATACCCGCACATTTTCCCCTCGCTTCGAATACAAGCTGCCCACGTGGGTCATCGATGGGGCCGCTGGTTATTCCCGCTCGCTCAATAATTACGAAGCCCTGGAGCGCGGTTTCTCCAGTTCGGAGGGCGGCGGCGTAGCGAGCGGCTGGACCGCGACCCGGCCCCACGCCGAGTCTTGGGAATGGACGATTCGGCAGAATTCAGGTGCCGATTGGTCTGATCTGCGCAGCTTCACCAATACGGGCGCCCGCGACGGCGGCACCCGCGCCAACAGCAGCAGCAACATTTGGGCGACCGAAATCTGGACCGGTCAGCTGAACGCGAAGTGGGTCCTGCCTTTCCGGAAGTTTCCCGTTTCCCTCAAGTTCGGCAGCAAGTGGAACGAGGAAAACCGTGATCACCGCGGCTACGGCAATATCGAGGTCTGGTCTTACACCGGACTTGATGGCAACACGGTGCGCACCAATGCCACGACGGGTGCCTTCGAAAATGCGACCACGGGCAACTGGGCCAACGTGGGCTCGCAGTTTGTCTCGCCCCATCTCTTCGACACGGGCACGACCAACGCGCTGACGGTTTATAACATCAATGGCACCCAAGGGATGCCGCCCCGCGTGAATCGCTACGCCGTGGCCGATCTCTTCCGGGCGCAGCCCGAGAAGTTCATCAACACGGCCACGCCGGAAAATTATTACACCGATACCTACGCCGCGCCGCGCCTGTTCCGCCAGACGATCAAGTCCGGCTACGCCCAGTTCGATCTCCGGCCCACCTCCCAGCTGCAAGTGCGCCTGGGCGCCCGTTTGGAAGATACCCAAAACGCCGTGCGCGAATGGGACCCGCTCCTCCGCGCCCAGGTGCTCGCAGCCGGATATTCGGTGTATGCCCCGGGCACCAACGGTGGTCGCGCGCAGACCCTGGCGGGACTGCGCTATCAGTTTGAAAGCCAGCCGCGCGTCACCCGTTATTCGCAATACCGCAACCTGTTCCCGTCGATCTCGGCCAAGTACAATCTTCTCCGGAATTTTGAGTTCCACGTCGGTTTCAACAAGGGCATTTCCCGTCCGCCGATCGACAATCTCACCGGCCTCTGGGTCGTCGATGAGGTCAACTCCCGCGTCTCCGCGCCCAATCCCGAGCTGCAGCCCGAAAAAACCACCAAGTATCAGGCCCGGCTGGCGTATTATTTCAGCGGCCGTTCCCCCGGCCAGCTCAGCTTGGATTTGTCCCAAAACGAAATCACCAATTTGCGCGAAACCTTCGACTACTCCGCCGATGAGTTCGGCGTCGAGGATCCCGATTTCGCGGGCTACATCTTCCGGGCGACGCGCAACAATTCCCAGCTCCGGAAATTCCGGAACATGGAACTGTCGTACAATCAGACGCTCGGATTTTTGCCCCACGAAATGTTGCGCGGCATCAGCTATAATCTCGCTTACACCCGCACCTATGCGAACGCCCGCCGCGGCGGCCTCGCGCCGCACCGCGTGTCCTCGCGTCTCGGCTACGCCTACAAGAAATTCAGCGGTTCCATCGGCATGGTCTGGCGTCCGGAACTTCCGGATGGCGGCACCTATGGGCGCACCGTCGGCGAGATCACCCAGTTTGACGTTTCGGCGAATTGGAAGGTGAACCGCCGGCTGACCGCCTACGTGCAGATCCGCAATCTTACCGGTATGCCGGTGCTCTGGTACGAGTCGCCGACCGGTTACGCCGAAGGGGACAACCGGTA
>CAJAYO010000954.1 GCA_903948415.1 uncultured Opitutia bacterium
CTTCCACGACGACTCCGTCGGCCACGTCACGTCGTGGCAATGGGACTTCGGCGACGGCGAGACCTCGACCGAGCAACACCCGCTCCACACCTACAAAAAGTCCGACAAATATATCGTCGTGCTCCACGTCACCGGCCCCGACGGCACCTCCCGTCGCGCCAAAATCTGGGACGTCGCCCTCCGCTGACCCCGTAGCGCGGTGCTTCAGCCCGCGCTCGCTTCGCTTCGCCCGCGCCCGGCACCGCCGCGAAATCACCGTTGCCCCTTCCCTTCCGCGCGTCTTCTCTCACGCGCGCATGAGCAGCCAGCCGCCTCCGACTCTCGACGACCTGCGCATCCGGCGCGACGCCCGCCCCGCCTCATCGCGCGGCCCGTTTCCCTGGCTCATTATCGGCCTGATCGTCCTCGTGGCCGCTCTCGTCGTGTGGTGGTTCCTCCGCCCGCGTCCGCTCGCCGTGCGCACCGCCGTCGCCCGCGAACTCGCCTCCGGCCCCGGCGCCGACCGCACCGTCCTCAACGCCTCCGGCTACGTCACCGCCCGCCGCGAAGCCACCGTCTCGTCCAAAGTCACCGGCAAGGTCACCGAGGTCCTCATCGAGGAAGGCGTGCGCGTCGCCGACGGCCAGATCCTCGCGCGCCTCGACGACACCAACGTCCAGGCCAGCCTCCGCCTCGCCCGGGCCCAGCTCGCCGCCGTCGAAGCCGGCTTCGAGGAAACCCGCGTACGCGTGCGCGAAGCCGAACTCGAGCTGCAGCGCCAAACCGCCCTCACCCGCGCCGGCGTCAACGCCCAGTCCGACTTCGACCGCGCCGAGGCCGCCGCCTCGGCCTTTCGCGCCCGCCTCGCCCAACAGCGCGCCGAGCTCACCGTCGCCGAACGCACCGTCGCCGTCTGGCAGCAACAACTCGACGACACCGTGATCCGCGCGCCCTTCGCCGGCATCGTCACTTCGAAAAACGCCCAGCCCGGCGAAATGATTTCCCCCATGTCCGCCGGCGGTTTCACGCGCACCGGCATCTGCACCATCGTCGACATGGAATCCCTTGAGATCGAGATCGACGTCAACGAGAGCTACATCAACCGCGTCACCGCCGGCCAACCCGTCGAGGCCGCCCTCGACGCCTACGCCGACTGGAAAATTCCCTGCCAGGTCATCGCGATCATCCCCACGGCCGACCGCCAAAAATCCACCGTGCGCGTCCGCGTCGGCTTCGACCGCCTCGATCCCCGCATCCTCCCGCAAATGTCCATCAAGGTGGCCTTCCGTGAAAACACCGCCGCCACTCCCGCCGGCACCGCCTCCGCCCCGCGCGGCGTGATCGTCCCCCAGTCCGCCCTCCGCAGCAGCGACGGCCGCGACATCGTCTTCGTCTTCAAGAACGGCCGCGCCGAGCGCCGCGCCGTCGCCGTCGCCCGCACGCAGGACAGCGAAACCCTCGTCAGCTCCGGGCTCGCCGCCGGCGAAAAAATCATCGTCGACGCTCCTGCCACCCTCGCCGACGGCGCCGCCGTCACCGAAGAGAAAAAACCATGAGCCCGCCCGCCTCCCCCGCCACCCCGCTCGTGCAGATCGCGTCCGTCGAAAAAATCTTTCACCGCGGCTCCGAGGACGTCCTCGTCCTCGCCGACCTCAACCTCACCGTCCCCACCGGTGAATTTCTCGCGCTCATGGGCCCGTCCGGCTCCGGCAAGAGCACGCTTCTCAATCTCATCGGCGGCCTCGACCGCCCGACCAAGGGCACCGTCAGCATCGCCGGCGAACGCGTCGACCGGCTCTCCGACCGCCAGCTCGCCGGCTGGCGCGCGCGCCACATCGGCTTCGTGTTTCAGCTCTACAACCTGATGCCCGTGCTCACCGCCGAGCGCAACGTCGAGCTCCCGCTCCTCCTCACGTCGCTCACCCGCGCCGAGCGCAAAAAACACGTCGCCACCGCCCTTGCGATGGTCGGCCTCTCGCACCGCGCGCACCATTTCCCGCGCACCCTGTCCGGCGGCGAGCAGCAGCGCGTCGGCCTCGCCCGCGGCATCGTCACCGATCCCACCCTGCTCCTCTGCGACGAACCCACCGGCGACCTCGACCGCAAATCCGGCGACGAAATTCTCGACCTGCTGCAAGCCCTCAACCGCGAACACGGCAAAACCATCGTGATGGTCACGCACGACCCGCACGCCGCCGCCCGCGCCACACGCACCGTCCACCTCGACAAAGGCCGCCTCTCGACCGCCGCCGCCCCGTGAAGTTTCTCCATCTCATCTGGGGCAACCTCGTGCGAAAAAAAATCCGCACGTCCCTCACGCTGCTCTCCATCCTCGTCGCGTTTCTCCTCTTCGGGCTGCTCTGCGCCATCAAACAGGCCCTCGTCGGCGGCGTGGAACTCGCCGGCGTCGACCGCCTCGTCGTCCGCCACAAGGTTTCCATCATCCAACTCCTCCCCGAGAGCTACAAGGCGCGCATGGAAAAAATCCCCGGCGTCGACCTCGCCGTGCACCAGACGTGGTTTGGCGGCGTTTATCAGGACCCGAAAAATTTCTTCATGCAGACGCCCGTCGTGCCCGACGAGTTCATGGCGATGCACCCGGAACTGCTCCTGCCGTCCGCCCAGGCCGAGGCTTGGAAAAAGACCCGCACCGGCGCCATCGTCGGCCGCAACACCGCCAACCGTTTCAATTTCAAGATCGGTGACAAGCTCCCGATCCAGTCGCCCATCTGGGGCCAAAAGACCTGGGAGTTCGACCTCGTCGGCATTTACGACGGCCGCGAAAAAGGCACCGATACCACGCCGCTCTTTTTCCGCTACGACTACTTCGACGAATCCCGCCAGGAGGGCCGCGGCCAGGGTCTCGTGGGTTGGTATACGGTGCGCGTGAAAAATCCCGCCGATGCCGCCGCCGTCGCCCGCCTCATTGACGAAGAGTTCGCCAACTCCCCCGCCGAGACCAAGGCCGAGCCCGAGGGCGCGTTCATCCAGGGTTGGGCCGGCCAGATCGGCAACATCGCCCTCATCGTCGCCTCCATTCTCTCCGCCGTATTCTTCACCATTCTCCTCGTGACCGGCAGCACGATGGCGCAAGCCGTCCGCGAGCGCATCGGCGAACTCGGCGTCCTCAAAGCCCTCGGCTTCACCAACGGCCAGGTCCTCGGCCTCGTCCTCGCCGAATCCTGCCTCCTCAGCGGCCTCGGCGGCGCCCTCGGCCTCGGCCTCGCCTGGCTGTTTACCTCCCGCGGCGACCCCACCGGCGGCCTCTTGCCGCTGTTCTATTTGCCCAAGACCGATCTGTTGCTCGGCGTCGGCCTCTGCCTCGCGCTCGGTTTCCTCACCGGCATTTTCCCCGCGCTCCAGGCCACGCGCCTGCGCGTCGCCGACGCCCTCCGGCGGATGTGACCACCATGAATCCCTTCAACTGGCTCGCCCAGGTCGCCGCCATCACCCGCTTCGGCCTGATGAGCCTTCCGCAGCGCCGCGGCTCCGTCGCCGCCACCGTCATCGGCATCGCCGGCGTCGTCGCCGTCCTCGTCGGCGTGCTCTCCATCGCCGCCGGTTTTCGCCGCGCCATGACCGCCTCCGGCTCGGCCGATGCCGCCATCGTCCTCCGCAGCGGCGCCGACAGCGAGATGGTCAGCGGTCTCGGTCGCGAAGAAACGCGCCTCATCGCCGACGCCCCCGGCGTCGCCCGCAACGCCCGCGGCCCGCTCTCCTCCTCGGAACTCTTCGTGATCATCAATCTCCCGAAACGCTCCACCGGCACCGACGCCAACGTCCCGCTCCGCGGCATCGACGGCCCCGCGATGGACGTGCGCGACCGCATGAAGATCATCGAGGGCCGCATGTTCGCGCCCGGAAAAAACGAACTCGTCGTCGGCCGCGGTGCCGCCCGCGAGTTCGCCGGGCTCGAGCTCGGCTCCACCGTCAAAGTCGGCCGCGCCGCGTGGCCCGTCGTCGGGATTTTTTCCGCCGGCGGCGGTGTCGCCGAATCCGAAATCTGGTCCGATGCCACCGTGCTCCAAGGCGCCTACCAACGCGGCGATTCGTTTCAGCCCGTTTATACGCGCCTCAACTCTCCCGGCGCCTTCACTGAATTTAAAGACTTCCTCACGTCGAACCCACGCCTCTCCGTCAAAGTCGAGCGCCAGTCCGACTACTACGCCGGCCAGTCCGA
>CAJAYO010000955.1 GCA_903948415.1 uncultured Opitutia bacterium
TGGGAGCCGTTGTGGAAATAGGGCGCCGTCAGCTCGACGTTGCGCAGGCCGGGGGTCTTGAAGAAGCCGTTGCTGAGCACGAGGTCCGACGGAAACTGAAAGAAGAACTCTTTATTGCCGGTGAGCGCGGCCCGGGCGGACTGGCCGAGCGACATCAAGGCTGACTCGGCGAGCGGCTTGCCCCAGGGGTCGCGCGCCCCGAGCCCAATATCCTCCACGACGGGACGGACCCCGATGTTGTAGAAACCGCCATCATAGACGCCGCGGGACTTGGGCAGGAGGTAGTCGGCCATTTCGACGCTCTGCTCGTTCGCCTCGAACATGGCCGCGGCCGTAAAGGTGGCCCCGGAGTGGCACGACGCACAGCGGGCTTTGTCGTTGAACAGCCCCAACCCCTTCACTTGGAGGGGCGTCAACGCCGTCTTATCCCCTTCGGCATAGCGGTCAATCGGCGCGTCGTTCGAGACCAGCGTCGACTCATAGATCTGGATCGCCAGGCCGAAAAAGAGGCTGAAGTTCGCCTCCATTTGGGAGTACGTTTCGAGGCTGGTGGTCGCGAGATACTTCGCGTCGTCGTCGTCCAGATTTTGGCGTCCGTTGGTGGCGGCCACCCGGCGGCGCTCCTGCTTCTCGGCCTCCGAGACCGAACCGTCGTCGCCAATCACCCCCGTACCCTGCCACCATTCCTTGCGAAACGCCGCGCGGACCAGGTCGGCGTAGGTCGCGGTGGTGAGCCCGCCGCGGGCGGCCGCGCGGGACGCGAGGACGCTGTCGGTGGCGTGCACCTTCTGATTGGCGAGGGGCCGGGCTTGGAGGAGGCGCTTGCCGAGATCGGGAAATTCCCGGCCGGCGGACGACATTTCGAAGCTGGAGAGGACGGGGCCGACGGCCTGCGAGGCCAGACTGGAGCGGTCGAGGGAGATCTTGACCTTGGTCAACAGGCCCGGGACCGACGCGCGCCAGACGGTGGCGCCGGCGTCCCGCCCGCCCCACTGGTTGACGCCGTTGAACACGCGTTGGGCCCGGCCGTCCCAGAAATTGCGGTCATTGAACACCGCGTTGATCACGCTCGGCGTGTTGCGCGGCGTCACGCGGCGCAGGTTGCTGGAGCCGTCGGTGAAGACTTTGTCCTTCACGAACGTATCCTTTTCGCTGACCGCGCCCGATTTGACGGCAAGCCCGCCGAAGCGCGAATTGGAGACGCCCTGCGAACCCACGACGTCGTTGGAGTCGCTCAAGACCGGCGAATGGCGGTTGTCGGGCGAGACCAGTTTGTGAAAGGGAAAATCCGAGGGCTGCAGCTGGCGCGTGGGGGTGCCGGTCTGAAAGGTGTTGTCCGGGCTGCTCTTGCCGGTCGCGGAAACCCGCAGCAACCCGGGGCTCAGCTGGGCGCGGGAGCGGTTGTCGGCACCGGCATGGAAGTGGCAGCTCGCACACGCCATCATGCCGTCGCTGCCCACCTGCATGTCCCAGAACAACGCCTTGCCCAAGACCAGCGCCGCCTTCTCGTCCGCGACGAAGTCGGCCAAGTTCGACGGCTTCGGCACCGGCACCCGGCGGAGGGACAGGTCCGCCGCGTCGTACGGTTCATCGACCACGAGCTCCGGGGCCTCCGCCGACTCGGCGCCCGGCCCGAAGTCGGGGAGCAGGGCGCCCTTGGGCCCGAAAAGCTCCCCCGTGGCGGTTTTGACATTCGTTTCGATGGACGAGAGGTCGGCCGGGAGCGTGGTCACGTACTTGACCGGGGTTTGCGCGGTCAGCGACTGGACGACAAGGAGGGCGAGCGCGGCAAGACGGGGGCGGAGGAGAGAGGACATGGCGGGGAAGGAGAAGGGAGGCCGCGGCGCCGGAGGACGCCGCGAATGCAGAGGGGAAGGGAGCTTAGGCGGAGGGTTTGCCGAAACCGGCGTATTCCTGGAGCGAATTCGTGCGGGCGGTGCGCTCGAACAGATTGGCGATGTGGATGGGCTCGGCCCCGGCGGGGATGCCGCCCCAGCGGTTGGTGGCATCGTTGCCGAGAATGAGCACGCCGGAGTGGGTGTTCAGCTTGCGATCCCGCTCAGGATTGGGGTCGACCAGCCGCAGCGAACGCCGCAGCGCGAGCGTGTCCTCGGGCGAGGCCACCACGAACTGCCAGTTGTCGAACTGCGAGGCCGTATTCCTCGCCGCATAGCGGAGCATATCGTCGGGCGTGTCGCGTTCCGGATCGATCGAAATGGTGAGCATCCGGAACGGAGCCTGCGCGCGCTCCTCGAGGATCTTGCGCGCGGCGAGCATGTTTCTCGTCGTCGTCGGGCAGATCCCATCGCAGCGGGTGTAGATCAAGCCGATCATCACGCGCTGATTCGCGATCAAATCGGACACCAGACGGTAGGAGGAATCGCAGTGGCTCTGCACGACGCAGTCGGGAAAGCGCCGGCTGGTGCGATCGCCCACCGGCACGCCGCCCGGCAGGGTCGAGTTCGGCCCGAGGGAGCGCGCCGGCGCGACGGTGGCGACGGAAGAAGTGAGCCGGCCCCGGAAGAGGTCGCGGCGGCTGATGGAAGAGGTGGAAGAAATCATGCCGTTATCAAGAAATTGTTAATTACCTCTGACAAGGGTGAGGCCTTGACGACTTTTTGTGATCCGGACCACCGCCGCCCCCGCGAGCCCGGGGAGCGCGGCGGAACCTACTTAGACGGAGCGATTCGGTCCGCCGTCGGCCGCGCGTTTGCGCGGCCTCCGCCACGCACCCGCCCGCGGGCGGCCGACGAAATCACCCTTCGGGGTGGGAATGTTCGCGGATCAGGGCGTGGGGCTGAATAGACGCGGCCTAGCCGGGATATTTCACACCCAACTTGATCAAACCGATTTCACAGAGGACACGGAGCCCAGGCCACAGAGCTCACAGAGCGGACA